>CAZJRH010000032.1:0-5272 GCA_964548215.1 uncultured Nitrospirota bacterium | reverse complement strand
GGATTGACCATGCGCGTAACTTTCCACGCTGATGAAGCGGCCGCCCAGGAGAATGGGGATCCGCGTCTGTTGGGCCCGCAGGATCGCGACATCCCGCGCGTGCAAGCGCGGACGTTCCTCCTGCTTGTAGAGCGCATCGGCCTCTTCATCCACGATGATCAGACCCAGCGACGGCACCGGCGCAAAAAGCGCCGAGCGGCTGCCCACGACGATGCACGGGCCGGCGGCGTCGCGCAGGGCGAGCCATTGCCGGGCGCGCTTCCGGGGCGCCGGATCGGCGTGCAAATGGAGCACCGACCGGCCGAGCCCTTCCTGCAGCATGGCGGCCAATTGCGCGGCGCGGGCCACTTCCGGCGCCAGCAAGAGGACGCTGCGGCCGGCCTGCAAAATCCGCCTGGCGGCGGCCAGGTAATGGTCAGCACAGCCGCTTTGGTTTTGTCCGACTAATACGCTGAAAACATTTATGTTTATTGAATCAATGACCTCTTGTTTTGCTACTTCTTTAAAGTGGGATAATTCTATCTTATTTATGCCTATTTTATTCGATGAAGTGGGTTTATATAAGCTTATTTCAGGTATATTAAGAGGTTTAAGTGGATTTAACTTCCATTCTTCCGTGATGCATCCCGTTGAAATCAGCCGGCGAAGAGTGGCCATGACGTTCGATGGGCGAGCTGGTTTCATCCGCTGGAGGAGTGTCTGTTGGCTAAGCCCCCGCGATTGCTTGCGTAACAGCTCGAACAGTTGGCGCGTGGCGGGACTTCGAAGGGAGGGCGGCGCGCACCCCGCCCGGTAGCGAAAGCGCCGCTTTCCCGACGGCAGCAGCGGCGAGGGGAGCGCCGATCGGAGCAGCTCGCCCCAGGGCACGGCATAATAGTCGGCCGTCCGGCGCAGCAATTCCATCACCTCGGGGGAGAGCAGCGGCGCATCGTCGAGCAGCCCGTGCAGCGCGCGCAACTTTCCTTTGGTATGGGAGGGGGGCGTCGCCGCCGTCTGGACGATGACGCCGGTGAGTAGTTCGTGGCCGAAGGGGACGACCGCCCGCACGCCCGGCCGGGCCTGCGCCTGCAACGATTCGGGCGCCAGATAATGGAACGGATGAGCGATCGGCCGGGGCAGCAGGACTTCGACGAGGGGCGGCATGGGGAAACGGCTCATTGTAGCAACTGATCGTCGAATAAGACAAGAATGCGCGGGTATGTTAGGCTGTTGAAATGGATGGGAGCTCTTGATAAGATGGCGTCGATTTCCCCCGGAGTATCGATGAGAAAACTGTTCGGCACCGATGGTGTGCGCGGGGTGGCCAACGTCGAGCCGCTCACGGCCGAAACCACGCTGAAGCTGGGCCGGGCGATCGCTTTTTTGTTCCAGCGGCGCGAGGCCAAGCAGGCCCGTCATTGCGTGGTGATCGGGAAGGACACCCGCCTCTCCGGTTATTTGTTGGAAAGCGCCCTCACCTCCGGCATCTGCTCCATGGGCGTCGACGTGATGCTGGTCGGGCCGATGCCCACGCCTGCCGTGGCTTTTCTGACCCGTTCGCTCCGGGCCGATGCCGGCGTGGTCATTTCCGCCTCGCATAATCCCTACCAGGATAACGGCATTAAATTGTTCGCCGAGACGGGCTTCAAATTTCCCGACGAATTCGAGCGGGAGATCGAGGCGTTGATCGAATCGGGACGGATCGACACGATCCGGCCGACGGCCAAACGCATCGGCAAGGCGTTCCGCATCGACGACGCGGAGGGGCGGTACATCGAGTTTGTCAAGAATTCCGTGCCCCGGGGCATGGAATTGACTGGCCTCAAAGTCGTGGTCGATTGCGCGCACGGCGCCGCCTACAAGGTCGCCCCGCGGGTGCTGCGCGAGCTGGGCGCCGACGTGATCGTGCTCGCCGACCGTCCCAACGGCACCAACATCAATGCCAATTGCGGCGCGGTCGCGCCCGCGTTGCTGCAGCGGACGGTGGTGAAGAACAAGGCCGACATCGGCATCGCCCACGACGGCGACGCCGACCGCGCCGTCTTCGTCGATCATCGGGGGCGCGTCGTGCCGGGTGAGCAGATTTTGACGGCCTGCGCGCTGGCGCTGCACCGCCGCGGCCAGCTCAAGGGCGCCACGGTCGTGACGACGGTGATGAGCAACGTCGGGATGGAAATCGCGCTCGAGCGGGAGGGCATCAAGCTCGTCCGGACCAAAGTCGGCGACCGTTACGTGCTGGAGCGCATGCTGGCCGGCGGCTTCAACTTTGGCGGCGAATCGTCCGGCCACGTCATTTTTCTCGATTACAACACGACGGGCGACGGCCTGGTCACGGCGCTGCAGGTGCTGACGATGATGCAGCAGAGCGGCCGATCGCTGGCAGAACTGGCCGCGTGCATGGACTGCTGGCCCCAGGTGCTGCTGAACGTTCGGGTGGCCCGCCGCAAGGAATTGAGCGAGATCCCGGCCTACGTCAAATTATTGAAGCACGCGGAGAAACGGCTGGGCCGCAAAGGCCGCATCCTGGTCCGCTATTCCGGCACCGAACCGTTGGTGCGGGTGATGGTGGAGGGGGAGCAGAAGCGGTTGGTCCAGCGACTGGCCGAAGAACTGGTGAGCACGATCGCGCGCTCGTTGGGAGGACGGCGGGTATGAGACCGCGCCGATGGGTGTGGGGCCGCCTGCTCCTGGCGTCCGGACTGATTGCGGCGGCCGGCCAGTTCGTCAGCGCCTATGGCGCGGGCAGCCATTACAACGAAGTCGAGCAGACGGTCCACAACATCCTGCCGCCCAACAGCCTCTATACGATCAAGGATCTGTGTTTGTCGTGTCACGTGGACGGTGTGCCGCGCCTGCCCGGCCTGCCGGTGCCGCCCCCGGAGGAAACGGAATTGCCGACCTTCATGACCGAGAAGGAGCGCCGGCCGGCATGGGAACGTGACACGCCGACGAAAAATTTCACGTTGTCGCAGAACTGGCCGTTGCCGGAGACCATGTCGGCCCAACGGCCGTTCGGCGCATCGGCCGGGTGTCTGGGCTGCCACGACGGCGCGTTCGCCGCTGACGTGCACCGCGGCGATGCCCGCATGGAGGTGTTGGAGTGCGCGCCGCTGTGCGAGCTGATGGATCGGTTTGAGGCGGCCCTGGGAACGAATCCCGACCGCGCCCGCACCATTCCCGATCACCCCATCGCCACGTTCTATCCGCGACTGCCCGATGGACAATTGAACATCAAAAATCCGGTGAGCAGCCAGCAGCGATTTTTCTCCATCGCCGACTTGCAGGATGAGCAACTGGTGCTGCCCACGGGGTCGGTCTCGCGATTTTATGCCCAGACGCCGGGCGCGCCGCCGGTCGCGAACACCGTGCCCAATGGGCGCGTGGCCGCCACCCCGCCCGCCGGCACCGGCGCCGGGGAGGCCGATCCCGCCGAGCCCTTTCGATTGATCCGCACCACCTTCGGCGTCGTCCATTGCGACAGTTGCCACAATGCCCACAGCGAACTGCACGCGGGCTTCCTGCGCGATAAATCGCCGCAGCTCTGCCTGATCTGTCACGACCGTTAATCCCGTTTCCGTCCACCGGAACCATGTCGCTCCGCCGGCCGCTTCTCTGGATGACCGTCTGCTTTCTGGGCGGTGTCAGCGCCGGTGAGCTGGCGTTTTATTTTCCCCTCACCGTCGCGTTACTCGCGGTCGGCTCGTCGGTCGTCGTCCTCGCGCTGACGCGCCCCTCGCGGTGGTTGATCGGCGGCGCGCTGATCGTCCTGCTCGGCGCGGGCCTCTCGCACCATCGGCTGGCCGAATTGCGCCAGCCATCGTTGACGCCATGGTTTGACCGCGGCCCGATCGAGTGGACGGGCCAGGTGGCGGGTTTTCCCCGACGGGATGACGACCGCGTGACGGCGGTGGTGACGCTGCTGCCGGGTGCGACGCCCTCCTCCCCCGCTCACGGCCGGGTGCGCCTGACGATCCGGGACGTTGAGTCGGCGGATTTCACGACCGGCCCACCCTCCATTCGGCCCGGAGACCGGGTGCGGCTGGTCGCGGCGTTGCACCCGCCGCGCGGCCTGCAGAATCCCGGTCTGTTCGATTCGGGATGGTACGCGCGCCGGCAGGGTATTGAGGCGGTGGCCTCCGTCCGTTCGGACCGGATCACCTTGTTGGCGCCCTCCGACGGGCTCTTGGATCGCGGGTTGCGCCGGGTCGACGGCTGGCGCGAGTGGATCCGGCTCGGCATGGAGGCGTCGTTGTCGCCGGAGGCGGCCGCGGTGCTGAAGGCGATGATCATCGGCCACGCCGAGGGGCTGACGCCCGGGTTGCGCGAGCGATTTGCCGCCGCCGGCGTGGCGCACCTGCTGTCGATTTCTGGCAGCCATCTGGCGATGCTGGCTGGCGTCATTTTTCTCGGGGTGCGCGCGGTCTGCCGGCTGTTGCCCGGCCGATGGCTCTTGTGGATGACGCGATGGCTGACGCCCACGCAGGTTGCCGTTCTCGCCGCGATTCCAGCGGCGGCGGGCTACACGCTGCTGGCGGGCGGCCAGGTGGCGACGGTGCGCTCCCTGCTGATGCTCTGGCTCTATGCGGGCGCCCTTCTGCTGGGACGGCCGCATGATCTGCTGACCGCGCTGGCCGTGGCCGCGCTGGCGGTGTTGCTTGTCGATCCGCTGGCCGCGGGAATGATCTCATTTCAATTATCGTATGGCGCGGTGCTGGGGATGGCGATCGTTCTGCTCCGGTGGCAGGAGCGCGATCGGGCGAAGGAGGCGGAGGAGCTGCCGGAGGCGCCGGTTGACGAGCCGGCGGCTCCGTGGTGGCGGCCGTGGGCGCGGCGGGCGCAGCTCTATCTGTGGCTGACGGTGGCGGCCACCATCGTGACGGCGCCGTTGACGGCCCATTATTTTTACCAGCTCAACTGGGTCGGCATGATCAGCAATCTGGTCGTGCCGCTGGTCGCCACGCTGGTCATTCCCCTGGCGTTGCTGAGCGCGGTGATCAGTCTTGCCTGGACGACCCAGGTGTTTCCGCTGGCCGCGCTCAATGAGTGGCTGGCCGGAGGGCTGCTGGCGATCGTGGAATGGTTTGCGGACTGGCCGTGGGCGATGGCGCATCTTCCCTCGCCCTCGCTGCTCACGCTGGCCGTCATCTATCTGGGACTGGCCGCGCTGTGGTGGCGCCGGCAGCGGTGGCTGCGCCGGGTCGCCGTGGGAGCGGTGATCGGCTGGGTATTGATCGCTCTCGCGGGTCTGGCCCGGCCCAACGAGCGGCTGCGGGTTGCCTTCCTCGACGTCGGC
>CAZJRH010000031.1:0-1680 GCA_964548215.1 uncultured Nitrospirota bacterium | reverse complement strand
GCAGCCCGCCCGCTTCCAGCTCCCGCAGGCCGGCGATGGTCGTGCCGCCGGGCGATGCCACCCGGTCCTTCAATTGCCCCGGATGTTCGCCGGTTTCCAGCATCAGCGTGGCGGCGCCCAACAACGTCCGGGCGGCCAGTTGTAGCGCCACCTCGCGGGACAAGCCCATTTTGACGCCCCCATCCGCCAGCGCCTCGATGATCACGCAGGCGTAGGCCGGTCCGCTGCCGCTCAATCCGGTCACAGCGTCCAAATGACGCTCATGCACAACGAGAACCGTGCCGACCGCGCTGAACAATTCCGCGGCCGTTTTCAAATCGGCCGCCGTGGCATGCGTGCCTCCGGCAATGGCGGTCACCCCGGCACCGACCAGCACGGGCGTATTGGGCACGGCCCGGATCACCCGCGCTGACTTGCCCAATTCCGCTTCCATACGCACCAGGCGCACGCCCGTCATCACGGAGATGACCAGCGTCCGGGCATCGACCGATCCCTGCAACTCGGAGAGCACGGCGCCGGCCACTTGCGGCTTCACGGCCAGCACCAACAATTCCGCCTGCTCGGCCACCTGGCGGTTATCTGAATGTGACTGCACACCGTACAACCGCACGAAGGCCGCCAGCCGCTCCTCGGCCGGATCCGCCACGAGCACCTGGTCGGGGGAGGCCCATTTGGCCGACAAGACGCCGCGCAGCAGCGCCTCGCCCATCTGCCCGCAGCCGATCAGTCCCAGTTTGATCGATTTCTTCGGCATCAGTTCACCTGCGTCCTTGGCCCAAATATCGCTGTCCCTATTCGCACCATGGTAGCGCCCTCTTCAATGGCCACTTCAAAATCGTGCGACATGCCCATCGAGAGCGTCGCCATGGAGATGCCACTGATCCGTCCCATGCGCTCGGCCAGCCCGCGCAACTGCCGAAAATAGGGGCGAACCACTTCCAGATTCTCGACATAGGGCGGGACCGCCATCAATCCCTCCACCGCCAGTCCGTCCCACCGGGCCATCTGCTCCAGCGCCTCCGCCAGTTGATCCGGCGCAAACCCGGCCTTGGTCGGCTCCCCCGCCAGATTGACCTGAGCGAGGATGCGCCGCCGCTGTCGGGCCGGCGGCTGCGCATGAATCGCTTCGGCCAGCGGCAACGAGTCCACGGATTGGATCATATCGCACCATTGCAGCGCCAGCCGCACTTTGTTCCGTTGCAACCGCCCGATAAAATGACACGGCACCGACGGCCGCCAGTGCTCGAACTTCCGGGCGAGTTCCTGCGCCCGGTTTTCCCCGATGACATTCACACCCGCCTCGATCGCTTCCTGAATCAGCGCCACGGGAACACCTTTGGTGGCCGCCAGCAACGTCACCGGGCCGGCCGAGGCCGTCGAACAACGCCGCCGGGCGGCCTCCATGCGCTCCCGCACCTGATGGATTCGCTGAGTGAGAGTGCTTGGCTCTGTCACTACCGTGCCGGCCTGAGAATCCCGTTAAACATCTCCTGTTTTCGGCGGCCGTCCCGGCGAAAGGAGGAAAAGAGCGCGGGGTGGCAGCGGGTGCAGAGCTCCACGGCATGAATCTGCCCGGCGGGCACGCCGGACTCCGTCAACTGCCGCGTGGCCCAGGCCTGCAGATCGACCAGCGCCTTTCCGTCGGGACCATCGGGCTTGGGCAGTACGATCCCCTCGCCG
>CAZJRH010000030.1:0-4206 GCA_964548215.1 uncultured Nitrospirota bacterium | reverse complement strand
GACCGTTTCCACCCGTTGCTCCAGTTCCCAGCCGTTGCGCGATTCCAGCTCGTGCTGCAGGTCGGAGAGACGCTGCATGGCTGCTTCACTGTGCGTGTGCGTCAACTCCGCAGCGGCGTGATGGTATTGCGACAAAAGGTGGCCCAGGTCGGCCAGGCCGCCGGCGACGACGTCAAAGACGTCGTCTGTCATTTGGGCGGTTCCCGAATGGGCGATTCGTGAATCGCCCCTACCATCGATGACCTCTTGGGCCAGGGAGGCGATGCGCACACCCTGCCGGACCCAGACGCTGCCCTCGTCCGGCTTCACCTCGCCGGCGATGAGCCGCAGCAAGGACGACTTACCCTCGCCGTTGCGGCCGACGAGACACAGTTGCTCGCCCCGGCGGATTTCCAGCTTCACCTTGTCCAGTAATGGGCGGTGGCCGTAGGCGAGGGAGACGTTATCGAGGCGGATGAGGGGCATGGGCTAATGTCGAATGACGAATGTCGAGTGTCGAATGAAAAGCGTAGAGAATGGAAAATGGAGAATAGAAAATGAACTGACACGGGTTACGCTCTTCAGTCCTGCTGATACTGTTTCGTTTTGATTCATATCACTTCGTCGATTCGTGATGTGATAATCACATCAGCCCTGCGTTCGCTCCCATTGGGCATCTGGGCCTCGACCCAAACATTTGATTTTATTGTCTTTTCTGAGATCGCCCAGCGCCCGCTGCAATTATAGGACTTCATACCGCAACTCACGCGGCAATATATTCGCGAACGTCCACCTGGACGCCCGCTTTTGCCGTTTCTTCTGCAGCCTTGAGCAACTGAGCGGTGGTCTTCTCGTCCACATACTCCTCACCGCAATTTGCACAAACCTGGGCCGGAACGCTCTTGATCACAAGTGTGACTCCCCTGCGCTCCAGGGTAACGGTTGCCTTACCTAGACACGTTTCCCCTTGTTTGCAGATTATACATTCCATGCTGTTTACCTTACCTAACAATGGCCTGCCGTTTTTCCAGTAGGGGCGATTCGTGAATCGCCCCTACCAAACCGGCCATCACGTGGGCGGGTTTGAAACCCGCCCCTACAGAATACCGCTGTCTTCACCGTACATGCTCCTGCGGGCTTTTTAATGTCGTCATGGCCACTTCAACCGTCTTTTCCCCGTTACTCATCGACATCTGGCCGTCCTGAATGGTGCAATACAAATGCATGTCGCGCTGGGCCTGCTCAGCCAAAGCGTGTGTGGTCTCAGGCGGCAAATTGATGACGGTCAGGTTTCTTGTCTTTTCCAGCCCGGCCCGGCTTTGCTCCCACCACTTGTCGGCTTTATGGCCGCTGTAGGTATAAACCACCACCTGCTTGGCCCGGCCGCAGGCCTGGCGGACGCTCTTTTCGTCGGGCTGGCCGACGTCGATCCATAGGTCGATGGCGCCGGTTAGATCCTTTTGCCAGAGATCGGGTTCGTCGGTGGCGTCCAACCCCTTGCCGAACGACAACCCCTCGCTTGCGTGCCGGGCAAAGGCCAGGACGCGCACCATCATCCGCTCGTCGGTCTCGGAGGGATGGCGCGCAATGGTCAGGGCATGGTCCTGGTAATAATGCCGGTCCATATCGGTGACCTGTAGGGCGGCTTTGTAGATGGTGGCGTTTAGGGCCATGGGATCACGCGATGTATGGGGTGACGCAAGCCGGCCGTGGTGGCCAAAAATATATCCTCTTTTGACCTAAGCACATGATAAGTCACTTGTTTATGGGTCATTTTGCCATTTTATCGTCGATATCGTTCTGGTATAAAAGTGCGTAACATGGTATTATTGCTCCATGTATAGACGATCAACGATCCCCGATGAAGCGCACCTGACAGCCTTTCAGATCCTGGAACTGACGACCCAGCAATATGTTAAGAAACGCAAGCCCGGCCTGGCGGTTTCGTCGTTTGGCGGACCGAACGGGCACGGGAGAGTGAAGACGGCCAAACCCTCTCCCCACCAGAACGGCGGCGCCCGCAAGATCGCGCCCGCACGGTCGTCTAAAAAGTCCTAGGTTTCAGTCGGTCCCGCACCAAATCGAGCCCACGGCGTCGTCTTCCTGATGACGGCGCAGGGTTTCTCTCCGTCGTTTTCCTCCGCACCCGGCCAATCGGTCGTCATCAGTGCGCCATTCATGAGTGCGGATCACCGGGGAAAAAGCCTCCGCCAGTATATGGAAAACGGGCAGGAAAAGCGAGCCGTCCATATCACCAAAAAACGATGGGGACAGATTTGAAATCTGTCCCCATTCGTGTTCTGTAGGGGCGGGTTTGAAACCCGCCCCTACGACATCACAACCTGACCACCATACCGCCAAACACCATCACGATTTCACGGCCCGCACCGTCAACGACGGCCCCAGTAACACCCGCCCGCCCGACAGCGCGGCGACCGTCTGCGCCGCCGCATAGACCGTCCCTTTGATCACATCCATCCCCCGTGCCCCCAGCAGCGGCAACGCGCCGTAAGGATCGCCGGGCGTCAGCGGGCTGTTGGTCACGCGGATGGCGCCAAAGCCGGCGCGCTCCAGCGCGGCGCGCAACGTCGAGGCTGAAAAACTGTAGAGATGCACCACCAATTGCGGAGCCAGCGCGCTCCAGCGCCTGAGCAACGTCACATGAAACGCGGCATTCGGCACGCGCACGATCAGCAGACCGCCGGGTTTGAGGACGCGGTGAATCTCGCGCAGTTGATCCATCGGCCGGGTCACCTGGTCGAGAACGTTGAATAACGTCACCACGTCGAAGTAGCCGTCGGAAAAATGGGCCTGACCCACTTCGTCGCAGATGATCCGGCCGTCGGGCCCGCCCAATCGCCGGCGCGCCTGCTGGACCGCCATCGGCGACAGTTCGATGCCGTGGCTCTGCCACCCCTGGTCGGCGGCCAACTTGAGAAAGAGGCCGTCGCCGCAGCCGACGTCTAAGAGACGGCCCGGCTGCCGAAGTGCGGCCAATTCGTCCAGCGCCGGACGGAAAATGGCCGAGCGCCGCTCCAGGTCATGCGACGACTGCTGTTGTTGATAGAGATCGCTCTGATATTCCGAGGCGGCCTGCGCCGATTCAATGTCCGCCCGCGCAATCAAACCGCAGCGGCGGCATCGCACATAGCGATGGCCGTTGTTCTCGAAGAGCTCGCGTGATTGCTCGGACTGACATAAATGACACAGCATTTTAAGATTCGTGTCTTCCTTCGTAGGGGCGGGTTTGAAACCCGCCCCTACTTTGACCTTCGTCATTACCGGACGAGCTGCCCGTAGACGGCTTCCAACCGGTCGAGATGGCGCGACCAGGTGTAGTGTTCTTCGACGTAGGCCCGGCAGCGCGCGCTCAGGGCGGAATAATGCGCCGGCTGCTGGGTGAAGGCGATGGATTTTTCAATGATCCGCCGGGCCATGGTGGCCGGCTCCGTATCGTCGAACAAGAGCGTGCCGTCCAATTTTTCCAAAATTTCCGGCGTCGCCCCCACCCGCGTGCCCAGCACCGGCAGGCCGGACGACAGCGCCTCCAGCGTCACCAGGCCGAACCCTTCCAATTGCACGGTCGGCAGAATGAACAGGTCGGCCGCCTGATAGCAGCGGGCCAATTGCGCCTCGGGAACAAATCCGAGCAGCCGCACGGATTGCTCGAGCCCCAACTCGCGCACCAGCGCTTCCAGCGACGGCCGCAGCATCCCCTCCCCGCCGATTACCAGCAGCGCGTCCTTCACCTTCGGCGCCACCAGGGCCATGGCGCGCACCAGATTTTCGAGCCCCATGCGCGGCACCAGGTTTCTGACCGTCCAGAGAATAAAGCGATCGGTGGGCCAGTCCAACTGTTTTTTCACCGCCGTCCGGTCCCGATCGGGATGGAACCGTTCGATATCGACCCCGCCGGGAATCACCTCGATTTTGCCGGGGTCGATGCGATGGGTGCGCGCCACCCGCTCGCGCATGAACTCACTCAGCGTCAGAATGCGGTCGCTGCGCCGGAGGGCGTCCCGTTCCATGGCCCGTCGCCCCATGATATGGAGCGCGGCCATCAGCCGGTTGGGATGGGGCGAGCGGGTGGCATATTCCTCAAACGCCATCGAATGACAGGTGTAGACGGCGGGCAACGATCCGCGCCGCGCCGACCGCAGCAAGGCAAAACCGTTGAAGGGCTGATGGGCGTGAAGCAGATCGGGAGGTTCCTGCTCGATCAGCCGG
>CAZJRH010000029.1:0-5539 GCA_964548215.1 uncultured Nitrospirota bacterium | reverse complement strand
GCTGGCCAGCATCGAACTGTATGAGTTGGGTCTGGAGTATTTCGACCAATACCCCAAACTCATCGCCGCAGTCAGCCTGGAAGATGTCAAACAGGCGGCCACGCGCTATGTGCACCCCAATCACATGGTGCTGGTCGTCGTGGCCAAACAAGACGAAGCGAAGATCAAAGTGGCCTCCGAGGACGCTCCCCGATGACACCCGACGCGGCCGCGCTGGACAACGAGAGCTGCCGGCGCCTGCGCACGGCGCTGCGGGAGATGGGATCGGCGCTGGTCGCCTTCTCCGGGGGCGTGGACAGCACGTTGCTGCTGCGCATCGCCCGCGACGCGCTGGGCGCGCAATCCGCCGCGGCGACGGCCACCTCGGTCACCTACCCGGCCGCGCAACTGGCGCGGGCCAAAGAGCTGGCCGCCGGCATCGGCGCCCGCCACTTCGTGCTCGCATCGCAGCAGATGGAGCGGCCGCAATTCGTGCAAAACGGCCGGGACCGCTGCTTCCATTGCAAGGACGAGCTCTACGAGCAACTGGCCGCGCTGGCCAAGCGCGAAGGCTATGCCGTGGTGATCGACGGCACCAACTCCGATGACTTGCGCGACGTGCGGCCGGGTATCGCCGCGGCCCGCCGCTGGGGCGTGCGCAGCCCGCTGGCTGAAGCCGGCCTGACCAAGGCCGAGATCCGCGCCCTCAGCCGGTCGCTCGAGCTACCGACCTGGGATCAACCCGCTTCGCCCTGTCTCTCCTCGCGCTTTCCGTACGGCACTCCCCTGTCGCCGGAGCGGCTCCGCCAGGTGGACGTCGCCGAAGCCTGGCTGCACGAGCAGGGGCTGCGCGAGCTCCGGGTGCGGTATCATGGAGAGATCGCCCGCATCGAACTGGCGGACGAGGACTGGCGCCGGGTTGCGGACGATCCCACGCTTCGCCGGCGGATCATCGACGGTCTGCACACGGCGGGGTTTCGCTACGTCACCATTGATCTGGAAGGCTATCGACAAGGAGAATTCAATGCGCGCTGACCGGCTGCCCGTCTGGCTGATCGTTTCGACCGTCCTGGCGACCCTCCTCATCCTGTCGGCACCGAGGGCTGGGGCGGAGTCCGCTCCCCCGCCGCCGCCGCCCGCCCCGCAGGCGGAGGCGCCGCCACTGCCCCCGGTGCTGGCCTACCCGGAGCTCTCCAGCACTTTCACCTGGTCGTCGAGCCTCAAGACCGTCAAGCAGATTTTCAGCGGCACGCTCAAGCGGCGCGGACGGCAGATTTACCTGGAAGAGGAGGCCTCCTCCAGCGGCCCGATCAGCTACGACGAATACCATGTGTACGATTTCGACAAAAACATGCTCTACCGGGTGCTGCGCAATGAGAAGATCTATTTTGAGACGCCGCTCACGCTGGAGCAGCGGGTGGACGGCATCCGCAAGGGATGGGTGCCGGCGGCGGGCGTGTTCACCTTCAATAACGTCAGCATCGCGCTCGCATCCCGGGACATTCCGCTCCGCCCGGACACCATCGACGGCCGGCCGGTGCAATTGCTCCTGCGGGAGGTCTCGGCGGAGATTCCCGCCATTGGCGCCAACAAGGCCCGGACGGCGAGAAGCTACACGCTGGTCTGGCAGGATCCAGCCTATGCCCTGCCCGTCAAGATCACCTACAGCGTGAACTTCGCGAATTACATCGTGGAATATCGGGACATTGAAAAGGAATCGCTCGGGGCCGACCTGTTCCTGATTCCGAAGGGTTTCGTTAATCTGACGCCCTACTGAAGGGCCCTTCTTCCTCTTATCCTCCCTGCCGGCAGGCAGGTCCCCTGAGGGGAGAGGGCAGGGTGAGGGGGTGACTTACGACTTCCGGCCCCATTCCGTCTGGGCAGCCGACAACGCCTCTTCGATCAGCCGCCGGTCGTCCTCCGCCGTCAGCCGGCGGGCCAGCACCCGCTCCGCGACCGCCATCACCAGCGCCACCGTTTCGCTCCGCAATTCGTCGCGCAAACGGGCGCGTTCGCGGGCCATCTCCTCCTGCGCCTCGCGCAGCATGGCGGCCGTCTGCTGCTCGGCCTTGCGCTGGGCCTCTTCCACCTGCTTCTGCGCCTGCCGGCGGGCCTCTTCGATGATGCCCATCGCTTCCTCGCGCGCCTGCTTGAGCTGCCGCTCGTAATCCGCCAACCGGGCCTCCGACTCCGAGCGCGCCCGCTCGGCCCGGTCCAGGTCCTCCTGGATCTGCCGTTTGCGCGCCTCCAGTGTTTCAAGAATCGGCGGCAGGCCGAACTTGTAGAGAATAATCAGCAGGCAGGTGAATGAAATGGCCGACCAGAAGACCAGCGAATGCAGAAAACTCGTATCAAATTGCGGCATGGGGTCTCTCCTTTACGCCGAGCGGAAGCGAGGCGTTATGTCCGATGTTAGTACCTACATTAATGCAGATGAATCGCTTCGCCCAGATAGACGCAGGTCAGAATCACGAAGACATAGGCCTGGATAAACGCCACCAACACTTCCAGCAGATAGAGCGGCACGGTAAAGGCAAAGGGCAGCCAACCCAGGAGCGGGCCGCTGGTGAACATCAGACCGAAAAAGACGTAGATGGCGATATGGCCCGCCGTCATGTTGGCGAACAACCGAACGGCCAGCGTCATCGGCCGGGCCATCTGGCCGACAATCTCGATGGGAATCATCAACGGCAGCAGCCACCAGGGCACGTCGGAGGGGGCGTAAATTTTCAGGAAGCCCAGCCCGTGGTGCCAGAAGCCGACCATCAAGCTCATCATGTAGACCGACAGGGCGAAGACCGCGGTCACCATCACCTGGCTGGTCACCGTGTAGGCGCCGGGCACCAAACCGAACAGATTGCTGAAGAGGATGAAGAAAAAGAGCGCGACCAGAAAGGGTAGAAACGCCAGCCCCTTCGGCCCCATGGTGTCGAGGACCATCGACCGCAGAAAGTCCACGGCCATTTCCACGAGGCTCTGCATTTTTGACGGCACCAACTGCCGCCGCCGGCCGCCGAGAATGAAGAAGAGGGAGACGGCGACCACCACCACCCACATCATGATCACGGCCTGATTGATCGACAGATCGACGCCGAACAGTTCCAGCGGCATGACCCGGTGGAGCTCAAAATGATGAAGCGGATTTTCCACGTCCGTCCCTTCTTATTCCAGGCGTTTCAGATATCGATGAACGTTCAACAACCCGGCCGCAACGCCGATCAACACGCCAATCACCATCACGATGGGCTTGGTCCCGAAGTAGCGATCGCCCAGCCACCCCAAGCCGGTGCCGATCATCGTCGCCATGACCAGCTCCATCCCCACCCGCATGCCCACGCCCAAGCCGCCGGGAGGGATCGGGGTTCGCTCATTCACCATTGCAAAACCGCCGCATTCAATCAAAACAAGACGAGGTTGTCAAGCAAGGAATCGACTCAGTGGCGGGTTTGGATCGGCTGGGCGGTGACACGGCCGTCTCGGAGGCCGCCACCTCTAATGGCTCCGGTGCCGTGGCGGCTGAGAGCCGAGGGCCGGCGAGCACCGCAAGCGCAGCCGAGCCCGTGCCGTGGAACCAGCCTGCCGGTCCAAACCTATTACCGTTAATTATTTCTTCTCCCTCCACGCCTCGTCCACCAACTGGGCCACGTGCTTCACCTGGGCTCGCCCCTTCAGCCCCGTGGACAACTGCATCATGCAGGCCGGACAGCTCGTCGCCACCACCGAGGCGCCGGAGCGCTCGATCGCCGCCGCCTTGCGGGCGAAGATTTCCTGCGACTGGGCGAAATTTTTCACCAGAAACGTCCCGGCCCCGCCGGCGCACCGGTCGGCATCCTCCATCTCGACGTAGTGCATGCCCGGAAGCTGACGCAACACCGAGCGCGGCGCCGCGCCGGCGCCGGCCGCCCGCAAATGACAGGAGGAGTGATAGGTTACCGTTTGCCCATTTTCAGTCGGAGCGAGCGGCAACGGCCCGTTCCTGGCCTGATGTTCCACCAGATACTCACTGATGTGCTTGACCCGCCGGCTCAGATCCCGCGCCTGCTCCTGCAGTTCCGGCTCGGCGAACTGGCCGGCGTAGTCCTTCAACGCCAGCGTGCAGGAGGCGCAACCCGTGACCACCGTCGAAAATCGCCGCAAGGAATCCAAATTGAACCGGGCATATTTTTTCGCCAAATCCATGTGGCCGTAGGTCTGGATCGGCGTGCCCGAACAGCGCTGATTGGGCAGCACCACGCGCCCGCACGACCGCTGCAGCACGCGGATCATCGCGTCGCCGACACCGTCCTGAAAATAATTGGCCGCGCAGCCGTGAAAGTAGGCGACCGATTCGGGCGTCACCGGCGCGCCGTTCTCCTCCGTCAGCGATCGATGGCGCTCGCGCAGCAGCCGGCGGGCGAAACGGGGCAGCGCGATCTCGCGCGAGAGTTGCGCGTTGGGACCCAACCCCCGCATCAGCGGTCGCGTCACCTGCTCGATCAGCCAGCGGCCCGCCCGATGATCCCACAGCGGCTGGCTCCAGCCCAGCGTTTTGATCAACGGCTCGAAGAGCCCGGGATGGTCGAGCCACCAAAAGATGCGGCCGGCCGTGCGGTTGGGCCGTTCGGCCCGGCGCTTGAGCACAATCTCCGACACGTCGATGCCGGCCGGACAGGCCACCCGGCACGATTTACAATTCAGGCAGGCTTCTACTATCCGCTGGGCATCTTCGTAGCGATAATCGGGCGACGTCAGGATGTGATACCAGCCGCGGGCGGCGTTCGATTCGTCCGGCTCGACGTCGTAGACCGGGCAGACGGCGTTGCATTTGCCGCAGGTCGCGCACGGTTTGGTGAAGCGCTCATAATCCAGATGCGCCGTGAGCGGCTCGTCGCTGAGCTTTACGCCCGGATTGAGCAGACGGCCCGGATCGATCAGCCGCTTGACCTCGGTAAAGAGTTGATAGAGCTCCTCCCCATAATACGCCCGGACGAATTCGGCCCGGACGCGGCCGTCGCCGTGCTCGCCGCAGATCGAGCCGCCGAACTGCTCGATGACGGTCGTGTGAATCTCCTTGGCTAAACGCACCATCATCTCCACGTCGGCCGGGTCGTTGATATCGAGCAACGGGTTCAGGTGGGCGTTGCCGTTGCCGATATGGCCGTAGATGGCTACGGCCACGCCGCGCTGCTCGAAGAGGCGCCGGAGATATTTGATCAACTCCGGCAGCCGGTCGGCGGTCACCACCACGTCGTCGGCGAAATTGATCGGCTTTTTCTTGGCGTCGTAACGATAGAGCGTCGGGTAGATCGCCTTGCGCACGGCCCAGAGTTCGGCTTGCGCCGACGGCTCGGTGGCGATGCGCGGCGGCTCACTCAATCGATAGCGGGCGGCCACGGCCTCGAGCGTCGCGGTTCGATCGGAGGGCTCTTCCTGTCCGCCAGCAGGCGCGACATCGTCGAATTCGGCCAGGAGCATCGCTTCCGCCGATGGGGGAACGTGATAGTGCGAGCGCCCGATCAGATCCATCGTGTAGCCGTCGAGCATCTCCAGGGCCGACGGTCCTTGGGCCAGCAGGTCGTTC
>CAZJRH010000028.1:0-3825 GCA_964548215.1 uncultured Nitrospirota bacterium | reverse complement strand
ACCAGGTCTTTCTGGAACCGGACGGACGGGACACCCATGTCTACTATCCGAACGGCATCTCCACGAGCCTGCCGGTCGACGTGCAGTTAGCCTTCCTTCAAACGATCCCGGGGCTGGAGCAGGTCGCCATGGTGCGGCCCGGCTATGCCATCGAGTATGACTTCGTCCAACCGACGGAACTCCGGGCCACGCTGGAGACCAAGCGGGTGCCCGGTCTCTATCACGCCGGTCAGATCAACGGCACCTCCGGCTACGAGGAAGCGGCGGCCCAGGGATTGATGGCCGGCATCAATGCCGCCCTGGCTTGCCAGGGGGCCGAACCGCTAATCCTGGAACGAAGTGACGCCTATATTGCCGTATTAATTGACGACTTAATCACCAAGGGAACCAACGAACCCTATCGAATCTTCACCTCACGGGCCGAGCACCGATTGCTGCTGCGCCATGACAATGCCGACCTGCGATTGATGGCCCACGGCCATCGGATCGGGTTGCTGCCGGAGTCGCTCTATCGTCGCATGGAGCAAAAACGCTTGGCCATCGAGCAGGAACTTGCCAGGATGCGGACCACACGCGTTTCCGCCCCAGAGATCGAGCCCTTGCGGGCCAACGGGCTGGCCGTGCACGGTGGCGAGCCGTTCGCCCAATTGCTGAAGCGGCCGGACGTCAGCTACCGCCAACTGCGGGAATGGCTGGGCTGGACGGAGCCGATTGCGCCGGAGATCGTCGAGCAGGTGGAAATCGAGCTGGTCTATGAGGGCTACATCGAGCGCCAGCGCCGCGAGGTGGAACGGCTGCGCCAGGACGAGCACCGGCTGATCCCGCCGTCGTTCGATTATGATCGCGTCATTGGATTGTCGACCGAGGTGCGCCAGAAGTTGCGCTCGATCGCGCCACGCTCTCTGGGTCAGGCGGCCCGCATTTCCGGCGTCACGCCGGCGGCCCTCTCATTATTGCTGGTCGCCCTGCAACGGAACCCGTCCCAGCAGACCCCAATACCCCGTGCCGAAGCATTCACCGACGCACCCACCTCCAGACCGCACCCAGCTTGAGCAGTGGCTGGCCGATGGCGTCGGCCGGATGGGGCTGGCGCTGACGCCGGCTCAAACCGGGCAATTTCTGACCTATCTGGAACTGCTGCAGCGCTGGGGCAGCAAGATCAACCTGACGGCCAGCCTGGATCCCCAGACGCTGATTGATCGTCATTTTTGCGATTCCCTGGCGCTCTGGACGGCCGCCACGCCGGCCACCGATGATTCACTGCTCGACGTCGGCGCCGGCGCCGGCTTTCCGGGTGTGCCGTTAAAGATCTTTGCGCCATCAATCTCCCTGACGCTGCTGGAGCCCCGCCAAAAGCGGGCCGCCTTTCTGCAAGTACTGGTGGCCGAGCTGGGCCTCACGGCGAGCCGCGTGGCGACGGCGCGGCTGGCCGATCTGTCGACGAGCGAACCGCATACCTGGATCGTCGCCCGCGGCGTCGGGCAGCTGGCGCAGTTCGTCGATCGGGCAGTACCCCACCTGGCGCCCGGCGGGGCCATCGCGCTTTATCTGAGCGAGCGACAATCGACCGACGAGCTTCGTCGACGGAATGACGTGCATGCGACGGAACATGATTATCGGTTGCCCTTCTCTCAGATCGAGCGGCGGCTCTTACTTCTGCGTCGCACGTAAACACCGTATCAGCGATGAGGGGCTCAGCCGAGCGCTGGTCTGACGCGCGAGCCACGGCCATCATTCGTACGGCGATGGGGGTCTAGGGGGACCTGCCTGCCGGCAGGCAGGGAGAAGCCTCTCCCACTAATCTAAATAGTTCCACGTGGAACACATGCCGATAATTTCATAAATCTCTTTTCTTTTCATCGTCTCTGTGTTACTCTCGCCCTAACCTATGGCTAAAGTCATCGCCGTCGCCAACCAGAAAGGCGGCGTCGGAAAAACCACCACGGCCATCAACCTGGCCGCGTCACTCGCGGCGGCCGAGCATCAGGTGTTGCTGCTCGACATTGATCCGCAGGGCAACGCCACCAGCGGCGTCGGCGTCGATCGCAGCCGCCTGGAATTGACGACCTACGACCTGCTGATCCGCAAGCAACCGGTCGAATCGGTCATCCGGCCGACGGAGCTGCCCCATCTCAGCATCATTCCATCGTCAGTCGATCTGGTGGGCGCGGAGGTGGAGATGGCCACCATGCCCCAGCGGGAATTTCTGCTGCGCGAGGCGATCAAGCCCGCCCTCGGGAATTTCCATTATGTCATCATCGATTGCCCTCCATCGCTCGGCTTGCTGACGGTCAACGCCCTGACGGCCGCCGATTCGGTCCTGATTCCAGTGCAATGCGAGTATTACGCCATGGAGGGGCTCGGCCAACTCACCCGCACCATTTCATTGATCCGCGGCTCCTCCAACCCCGACCTGGAAGTCGAAGGGGTGGTCATGACGATGTACGATGCAAGAAATAGTCTTTCAAATCAAGTAGTTAAAGAGATTAAACGCAACTATTCCGGCCCGGTATTTGAGGTGATCATTCCTCGCAATGTGACGCTGGCCGAAGCGCCCAGCCATGGTCGGCCCGTGCTGCTCTATCAAATCACGTCGAAAGGCGCACAGGCCTACCTCCAACTCGCAAAGGAGCTGCTGCATCATGGAAAGACAAGCCCTCGGAAAAGGACTGAGCGCGCTCTTCACTAGCCTGCCGCCCAGCGGCGAGATGCAGCATCTCGAGCTGGGGCGCATCCATCCCAATCGCCACCAGCCGCGGCAACATTTCGACGAGGCGGCGCTCAAGGAGCTGGCCGACTCGATCCGCCAGCGAGGGGTCGTCCAACCGATCCTCGTGCGGCGCGACGAGAACGGCGGCTACGAGCTGATCGCCGGCGAGCGGCGGTGGCGGGCGGCGCAAATCGCCGGACTGACCGCCATTCCGGCCATCGTGAAGGACGTCTCCGAATCCGAGCAACTCCAGTTGGCGCTGATCGAGAATCTGCAACGGCAGGATCTCAACCCGATGGAGGCGGCGCGCGGCTACCAGCGGCTGATCCGTCAATTTCATCTGACGCAGGAGAGCGTCGCCACGACCGTCGGCAAGGAGCGCTCCAGCGTCGCCAATTACCTGCGACTGCTGGCGCTGCCCGACACGGTCAAAGCGGCGCTGGCCGAAGGCGCCTTGACCTTTGGCCATGCGAAGGCTATCCTTGGCATCAGCAACCCCGCCGCGCAGCATCACCTGGCTCAACGGATTCTCGACGAAGGATTGTCCGTGCGGCAGGCCGAATCGGCCGCGCGCGCCCTGACCGGGCGCCGGCGGCGCATCGTCCGGCCGGTCGAATTTGCCGACTTGGAAGAGCGGTTGCGACAACGAATGGGAACGCGGGTCAGCCTCCGGGGACGGCCCGCCAGGGGACGCATCGTGCTCCACTATTTTTCGCGTCCGGAGCTCGAACGCCTCCTGGAGTTGCTGGGCGTCATCAATGCCTGAAGGAGGTACGGATTATGTGGCAGCGCAACGGAGAAGGCCATGACGGGGCCGGTTCTCAGGCCGGCATCGTCGGGTTCTTAGGCCAGCAGTGCACCATGCAGGGCACATTGAATTTTGACGGCACCATGCGCATCGACGGCCGGATGGAAGGCAAGATCATCACCGCCGGCACGTTGATCGTCGGTGAGGGGGGCCACGTCAAGGCCGACGTTCAGGCGAACATCGTCGTCTGCGGCGGCACGATCGACGGCACCGTCGTCGCCAAGGAGCGCGTGCAACTGCTCGCGCCCTCCGTGCTGACCGGCACCGTGCGCACGCCGCTGCTCCTCATTGAGGAAGGCGCCCAATT
>CAZJRH010000027.1:0-2632 GCA_964548215.1 uncultured Nitrospirota bacterium | reverse complement strand
CGGCGGGCGACTTCCTGCCAGGCGGCGAGTTTCTGCGCCTTGAGCAGTTCGGAGAGGTCGTCGAACACCAGGACCGCGCCCATGAATTCCGCATCCGGACCTCGCAATAGCGCGATGCTGCACCGCAAGGTGAGCGCCCGGCCGCGGACATCGACCAGCACTTCACGCTCCACCGTGTCCTCGTCCTGCGCGATCAACCGGTGCAGACTTGAGATCAGCGGCTCCATCTTGAAGCTTTTGAGCACGTCCTCGTAGTGGCGTCCTTTAACGCCATCGGCGCTCGCCTGCAGGATGGTCTCGGCCGACCGGTTGAAGGTCGTCACCGACCCGTCGGGGTTGGTGGCGATGACGCCGGTGGCAATGGTCTCCATCACGGTCTCGATATAGGCGCGCCGCTGCTCCAGCTCGATGTTGGAGCGCCGGAGCGACTGGTTGACCGCTTCCAGGGCGGTCTTGCCGCTGCGCAGGTCGTGCGTCATGGTGTTGAACGAATCGACCAGTTCTTTCAATTCGTCCGTCGATTCGGTCTCGACGCGCGCGCCGAGGTCCCCGGCCGCGACGGCCCGCGTGCCTTCCAGCAGTTTATGGATGGGCACGGTGATGCTCCGGGCGATGTAGAAACCGAACCAGGTCGCGGAGAAGACGATCAGCAGCGTGACGCCGAGAAACAAAATGACGTAGACGCCTTTGATGGGCGTTTTGAAGGTTTTGAGCTGCTGATACTCCTCCATGGCCCGGCTGATTTCGCCCAGTTTTCCCGCGACGTAATGGGGAATGATGGAGTCGACCATGACGACCGCCGCCACCGGCGGGGCGCCGGGCGAAGAGGCGGCGACGGGAAAGACGGCCCGCAGCAACTCGCCGCCGTCGGGAAGCGACAGGGTCGAGACCGACTCCCGCCCCTGCCGGGCCTCGGCGATCAACTGCTTCATCTGCTCCGCGCCGGTCTTATCCATCTGCGGCGCACGCGGTTGTTCATCGGGACGGTGACGGGCCAGCACCGCGCCGTTGCGGTCGAGAATCGTCACTTGGGTGAGCCCCAGGCGCATGGCCGGCTCGGCGAGCAATCCGTCCAGCAGCCGCTGCTGGGCGTCGGTGGAGAAGGGTTCGCGCGCGCTGCGGTGGCTGACCGAGCGGCCCACGAGCGCGGCCCGTTCCTTGGTGGACGCGTAATATTCCTGCGCGATGTCGAGCGAATCCTTGAGGGATTGCTCAACCTGCACGCCGAACCAGTTGTCGACGCTGCTGCTGATCAGGCCGCTGGCCACGATGAAGAGCACGATGGTGGGAATCAGCGTGAAACTGACGAACGCGGCGACCAGTTTGGCGCGGAATCCGGCGCCCTGCAGTTTATGCCGCCGTTCGAAATAGAGTTTGACCAGATTCCTGGAGAGCAGCAGGAGCAGCAGGACGACCAGGCTGATGTTGAAGCTGATCAGGCCGAGCAGCAGGATGTTGCTGGGAAAGAGCGTGGGGCTGTCGACGTCGCGATAGAAGATCATGAGCGTCAACGCCAGCGAGCAGAAGAGCACGGCGGCGGTGATCCACACCGGACGCATGGAGTGCTTGCGGCCGGCCGGCGCGGCGTCGGAGGCGGGCGGCATCAGGGCGTTCCCTGCGGTGTGGCGGTGAAGGGGGCGGAATCGGCCCACGGCGTGCTCAATTGCGCAACGGGGAGGAAGAAGAAGAAGTACTCGATGTAGACGGGCAATTTCGCCGAGCGCATTTCCGCTTTGACGCTGACGTAGTAGGTGTCGTTCTGCCGCAGAGGCGTGGCCAGCGGTATTGTAACATCGCGCACATGGGAGATCAAACGGCGGACCTCCTCGAATCGTTCGGTGGTGCGGCGCACTTCGTCGTCCTCCTCCTGGCGGTGGGCGACGACATACTGTTGTTTGACCAGGTCGTACCAGATGCGGTACCGCACGGTTGCCCCGGCTAGCTCCTCATCTTTCCACATGGGGACCCGCCGTTTGAGCACGGCATAGTAATAGAGTTTCTTGCTGATGCCTTGGCGGATCTCCTCGCCCATCGCGGCGGGCAAGCCCTCGGCCAGCGACGCCGACACCGTGAGGCGGTCGTGTTTGGCCGCGACGGTCAGATCGGTCATCCGCGGTTCCTGGGCGGCGGCGCTCGCCGGTGAGGCGATCGGGGTAAAGGCCGCGACCAACCAGACGGCGAGGTTGATCCACGCCGCTGTCGGCACCCGGACGCGGCCGGTTCGATGGCGCGGGCGCGGCATGATCAGGAGGGCACGGTCTCCCGCCACAGACGTTCAAACTCCGGGTAGGCGATGAAAAAGGCCGTTTCAAACGCCCGGTCGAACGGCCGTTTGGCGGCCAGCGCCACCAGGAGTTCCCTGACGCGGTGCATGCCGTAGCGTTCGATCAGATAGCGCGTGGCGTCGTAGCTCTGGGCGTAGACGGTCGCGGCCTGTTCCGCCGAATAGCCGAGGAACGAATCGTGCAGCGACGGCAGGGGCAGCAGTGCGGCCCGCGTCAGCCGGTCGACGGAGCGGCCCGCGGCGTGCGTGGCTTCCAGATTCCCCGAGGCAAGCCCTTCGAAATAGACGGCCAGCCCCTCGTTCAGCCAGGTGGGGGCGCGGTTGCCGGCCAGTTCATGGACGACGGCG
>CAZJRH010000026.1:0-6663 GCA_964548215.1 uncultured Nitrospirota bacterium | reverse complement strand
TGGTTGCAACGGCCCTCGATCGCGATCTTCTTGCCGGCGCCGTCGATGATCGTGGTGTTCTCCTTCTCGATCGTCACGCGCTTGGCCTTGCCGAGCATGTCGAGCGTCACGTTCTCGAGCTTGGTGCCGAGATCCTCGCTGATCACCTCGCCGCCGGTCAGCGTCGCGATGTCCTCGAGCATCGCCTTGCGGCGATCGCCGAAGCCGGGTGCCTTCACCGCCGCGACCTTCAAGCCCCCGCGCAGCTTGTTGACGACCAACGTGGCCAGCGCCTCGCCCTCGACTTCCTCGGCGATGATGACGAACGGCTTGCCCATCCGCGCCACTTGCTCGAGAATCGGCAGCACGTCCTTCATCGAACTGATCTTCTTCTCGTGGATCAACAGGAACGCGTCTTCCAGCACGCACTCCATCCGCTCCGGATCGGTGACGAAATACGGCGAGATGTAACCGCGATCGAACTGCATGCCCTCGACGACTTCCAGCGAGGTGGTCATGCTCTTCGCCTCTTCGACCGTGATGACGCCGTCCTTGCCCACCTTTTCCATCGCTTCGGCGATCAATTCACCGATCGCCGGGTCGTTGTTTGCCGAAATCGTGCCGATCTGGGAGATTTCCTTCTTGGTCTGACAGGGTTTGCTCTGCTTTTTGAGCTCCTCGATCACCACTTCGACGGCGCGATCCACGCCGCGCTTGACCTCCATCGAGTTGGCGCCCGCCGAGACGTTCTTCACACCCTCACGAAAGATCGCGTGCGCCAGCACGGTCGCCGTCGTGGTGCCGTCGCCGGCCACGTCGCTGGTTTTGCTGGCCACTTCCTTGACCAGTTGCGCCCCCATGTTTTCCCAGGGGTCCCTCAATTCGATTTCCTTGGCCACGGTCACGCCGTCCTTGGTGATGGTCGGGGCGCCGAACTTCTTGTCCAGCACCGCGTTCCGCCCCTTGGGGCCCAAGGTCGCCTTGACCGCGTTGGATAATTGCGTCACGCCGCGCAGAATCGCCGAACGGGCGTCATCACCAAACAGAATTTGCTTTGCCATGATCCGTGCCTCCTCAGATCCGTTCACAAGGTGAACATGGCCGACCGGCCATGAATGTTTCGCTCGAGCTTACTTTTCAAACACGCCCAGAATATCCTCTTCCTTCACGATCAGAAAATCGGTGCCGTCAAAATTGATCTTGCTCCCGGCGTATTTATCGAACAGCACGCCGTCGCCGACCTTCAGGGATTTGACTTCACTCCCGATGGCTTCCACTTTGCCCTTTTGGGGCTTCTCCTTGGCCGCGTCCGGAATATAAATACCGCCCGCCGTGCGCTCCATTTCCTCCGTGAAGCTGACAAATACCCGGTCCTTCAGCGGCTTGAACTTCAAATCCGTGCTCTTTTTCTGCGTCTCCGTTGCCATGTGCCATGCCTCCTTTATACGCTCACCGTTGTGGAATCAACACGCGCGGGCCGCTCACGCACCCTGCACCGATGATGAATTCTTGGTGTTAGCACTCAGAGTTCCCGAGTGCCAACACTATAGCAGATCACGGGGTTTCAATTCAAACAGAAAGATTTTAGCTGGTGACAGGCGGTCTGATGCGCCGGCTCGCCGGTTTGTAAATTTACTTTCCCTTTATATTTTAAGACTTTGTAGCTTCCGCCACCGATGGCATGACCCCCGGAGGCACCACCGAGCGGAAAATACGCCATGATTTCAACAATTCAATGGCCTTGGCCAATTGCGGATCGGCGGCCGGCTCCTTCCCCGTTCCAGGCTCTGCGGGCGGCGGAGCGGACTCATTCGCCCCCTCCTCGGCTTGGGCCGGCAATTCGGGTTCCACCTCCCCGCCGTTTTGAAACTGTCGCAGCAGATCCTGCTCCCGAATCACCCGATGCCCCTTCTCCTTCCCATCCACAACGATATCGGGCACGATTCCCACGGCATGGATTGAACGCTCCTTCGGCGTGAAATATTTGGCCGTCGTCAACCGAAGACCCGATCCGTCGCTCAGGGCAATAATGGTCTGCACCGATCCCTTGCCAAACGTGGTCGTCCCCACCAGCACGGCCCGGCCCCAGTCCTGCAGCGCGCCCGACACGATTTCCGAGGCGCTGGCGCTGCCTGCGTTGACCAGCGTGATCATCGGCAAATCGACGATGGGATTCGTCTCATTGGCATGGTACTCCTCCAGCGCGCTGTTGCGCCCCCGGATCGACACCACCATTTTCCCCTTTGGCAGAAACTGCTCGCTCACCTCAACCGCCGACGTCAACAACCCGCCAGGGTTGTTGCGCAAATCGAGCACCAGCGCCTGCGCGCCCCCGTCCGTCAACCGCTTCAGGGCCTGCCGTAAATCACCGCTGGTCTGCTCCTGAAACTGGGTGATCCGCACGTACCCGATCCGATCCTCGAGCATCTCGCTTTTGACGCTTTGGATTTTAATGGTCTCCCGGACCAGCGTGACGCGGATCGGCGCCGCCTGCCCCTCCCGTTGCAGCAGCAGGTTGACCTTGGTGCCCTTGGGGCCGCGCAGCTTGTTGACGGCGTCGACCAGGGTCATGTTCTTGGTGGAGGCCCCCTCGATCTGGGAGATGAAATCGCCCGCCTCCACGCCGGCGCGGTCGGCCGGCGTGCCCTCGATCGGCGAAATAACCGTCAGGCGATTGTCCTTGATGCCGATCTGGATGCCGAGCCCGCCGAACTCCCCCTTGGTATCGACCTGGATTTCCCGGTAGACCTCCGGCGGCATGTAGGCGGAATGCGGGTCCAGCGTATTGATCATACCCTGCAACGCGCCGTCCACCAGCTTCGCGCTGTCGACGGGTTCAACGTAATTTCTCTCCATTTGGGAGAGCACTTCGGCGAAGACCTTGAGTTTGTCATAGGTCTCCACCGCGGCGCTGCTGCGTCCCTCAAGCAGCTTTCCAATGAGGATCCCTGCGGACAACATCGCCACCAGGACCAAAAATGAGGACATTGATTGCCGGCCGACGCGATTCATCACACTCACCCCTTTCCCTTCTTTTTGAGCCACCCGATCGGATCCAGCGGCGTTCCGTGATGACGCAGCTCAAAATAGAGCGTCGCCTCATTCCCCGGGCCGGTGGTTCCGACTTCGCCGATCAATTGACTACGATCGACGGCTTCGCCAACCTTCACCAGGCTTTTTCCCAAGTGCGCATAGAGCGTATAGTAATGATCGCCGTGATCCAGGATCACCACCAACCCGTAGCCCTTGAACCAATCAGCATAGGCCACCACGGCCTGATGCACGGCTTTCACCGGCGCCCCCTCGGACGACCGGATTTCAATCCCCCGACGAAAGACATCTGTATTATACTGCGGATGGCGCTGACGGCCAAATGCCCCGACCACGGCGCCGTCCTGCGGCCAGGGGAGCCGTCCCTTGACCTGGGCCAGACGTCCATCGATCTGACGCTGTTTTTCCTGTTGTTCCAGCCGCTTGAGCAGCTCCTGCAATTGCTTGGCCGCCTCTTCCAATTCCGTAATGGCCTTGGAGGCGGTCGATTTCTCGGTGCGAATTTTCGCCAGTAACGTGCGTTTTTGGCCTCGGGCCTGGCTGATATCGCCCAGCGCCGCGGTCAGGTCGCCGCGGTTCCGGCGGATGGTGTCGGCCAATTCCCGTTCGGCCTGCCACTTGGCCCTCAACTCATCGCGCTGGCGCTGATAATCGGCCAGCAGCGTTTTCTCCCGCGCGGCAATGCGTTGCAACGCGTCCATCCGGAGCAACAATTCCTGATGATCCCGGGCTCCCAACAGGACGCCCCACCCCCCGGCGGGGCCGGCCATATAGACCGCCCGCAGCCGGCTGCCGACCGCCTGCTGCAGCGTATCGACGGATTCCTCCAACCTCGCCACGTCGGTGGCAAGCTGCTCGCGCTCGTGGCTTTGTTGATTCAATTGCGTGTCCATCAGCGTAATCCTGCGCCGATTGAGCTGAATCTGCCGATCCAATCCGTCCAGTTCTCCCAGGATCGATTGTTCCTTGCGGGCCGCCGACTTTTGCTGCTGTTTTTTCTGCTCCAGTTGCTTCCGTAACTGTTCCAACTCCTGCTTGGGGTCGGCCTTGCCGGTCCGGGTCTGGGCGACGGCGGGCTCCAGGCCGAAACCGCCTCCCCACAGCAGGGCCGCACCGATCAGCAGCCCCACAGTTCGTGCGCACCGCCGATTCATCCCGTCGCCATCCCAAAATGGCGTCGAAGCGCGACCGCGCTCCCGATGCCACCCAGCACGGCCCCCGCCGCCAACAGGGACACCATCAGATGAAGCGGCAAAAAGTGCAAGCCGCTCCGGCCCAGCAGAAAACCGCCCGCCGCCTCGAGCATCGGCCCGAACCAGGCGATCAAGCCCGCCATTCCCCCGATCGCCAGCAACACGCCGGACGCCCCAAGGAAGACGCCCTCCAGCACATACGGCAGCGCAATCACGCCATGCGACGCCCCGACGATCTTCAAGACGGCGATGTCGTTGCGCCGGGCATCGATCAGGAACCGGATCGTGTTCGAAACAATGGCGACCACCGCGACCGCCATCACGGCGCCCACACCGAGACCCAGCGCATACAGAAACGACAACACGACGCGAAACCGTCCGACCCATTCCTGGCCGTATCGCACCAGCTCCACGCCGCTCTCGGCCTGGACCCGGTTCACGAGGTTCGGCAACTCGGCCATGACCGCCGGATCGGGCCGCAGCCGCACCTCGAAAGAGGCCGGCAAGGGATTGGTCTCCAACCCGCCCAGCAGCGCGGCCTGCTCGCCTCCCTGCGCCTTGAATCGGGCCAGCGCGTCCTCTTTGGACACAAACGACACGCTCTGCACAACCGGCTCGCGCGTCAACTTTTCCTTCAAGCGCTCGCGTTCGGCCGCATCCATCTCGTCCCGCAGATAGACCTGCAGCGCCAGCTCTTCCGTCGCGGCTCCGGTCATCGCCTGCACGTTGACCCAGAGCATCAGGAAGAGACTCAACAGCAAAAACGCCAGCGTCATCGTCACCACGGCGGCCGTCACCACGCCCCGATGCTCGCGCAGGTGGCGGGCCAGCTCTTCCAGGCAAAAACCCAGTTGGTTCATCGCCCGCTCCCTTCGTCCTTGACCAGGCCGCCGTCCTTCAATGTCACCACCCGGCAACCCAGCCGCGTAATCAGTCCGCGATTATGGGTCGCCAAAATGACCGTCGTCCCCTTGAGGTGGATCTTCTGCAACAGCGCGCCGATCTCCCACGTGAGTTCTTCATCCAGGTTGCCCGTCGGCTCGTCCGCCAGCAGGATGGGCGGCTCGTTCACCAGCGCCCGGGCAATGCAGGCGCGTTGCTGTTCGCCGGCCGACAATTCCCCGGGCAACGCCGCCCGCTTGTGTTCCAGCCCCACCAGACGCAGCGCCGTCAGAGTCCGTTGGTGCGATTCCGACGGCGAATGGCCCGCCACCCGCGGTACCAGCAGGACGTTGTCGAAGAGCGAGCGTGTCGTCAGCAACCGGAAATCCTGGTAGACCATGCCGATGGATCGCCGGATGGTGTGCACCTGCCGGGACGGGACGCGTGCGATGTTGCGGCCCAGCACGATGATCTGTCCCTGGTCGACCTGCTCTTCGCAAAAGACCAGCTTGAGCAGCGTGGTTTTCCCCGCCCCGCTGGGGCCGGTCACGCAGACAAACTCCCCCTTGTCGATTTGCAGCGTGACGTCGTTTAGCGCGGGGATGGGCCGGCGATACCGCTTGGTGACGTGGTAGAGCTGGATCATGCTGAGGCCGTCCCCCAGACAGGGGTGAACATATCCTTGATCAACTCGACCCGGGGGGACGACCGGCCCGGCGCAGGCTGGACCACCACCAGGTCAAACCGGCACGGCGGCTCGTCGCGTCCCGGGCGCATACCGGCCAGATAGGCCAGCGCCACCTTGGTCAATTGATCCCGCTTCCGCCGCGTGATGGCCGCGTGGGGGGCGCCGAACCGGTCGCCCCGGCGGGCCTTCACCTCGATAAACGCCAGGGTGGCCCCGTCGTAGGCAATCAGATCAATCTCGCCGAACGAACGGCGATAGTTACGAGCCACGATGCGATACCCGGCATCGCGCAGAAAACGCGCGGCCGCGGCCTCGCTATCCCGCCCGAATCGTTGGGCGTCATTCAGCATGGGCACCCCGCGCGCCGGACAGCGGCGAGTCGCACACGGGCCGAAAACTCTGGCGATGGATCGGGCAGCGCCCGAACGTCCGCAGCATGGTCAAATGTTCCGGCGTCCCATACCCTTTATGCAGGAGAAAATTGTAACCAGGATACTGCGCATGATACCGGACCATCAGGCGGTCCCGCGTCACCTTGGCGATAATCGAGGCCGCGGCGATCGCCAGCGCGCGGTGGTCGCCCTTGATCAACGCCCACAACGGCAGAACGGAAGGAAACTCAACGGCATCAGTCAGGAGAAAATCCGGAGACGGTTGCAACGCGCCGATCGCCTGCACCATGGCTTGTTTGGTGGCTTGCAGGATATTGACCCGGTCGATTTCCTCGTTGTCGGCCGTGCCGACGCCGACGGCCAGGGCCCCGGCCATGATGCGATCGTAGGCGGCGTCCCGCTGCGCCGCGGTCAATCGCTTGGAATCATCGATCCCGTCGGGTGGAAAATCCGGAGACGGTTGCAACGCGCCGATCGC
>CAZJRH010000025.1:0-3431 GCA_964548215.1 uncultured Nitrospirota bacterium | reverse complement strand
TTGAACTTGTACGGGCCGGTGCCGATCGGCCGGCGGTTCAATTCCGAGTTGTTCACATCGACCTTGTCGAGCAAATGCTTGGGAACCACGCCCATGCCCCAGCTCTCGATCGCCGGCGCGAAGGGTTCTTTATAGGTGATCCGGATCCGATGCGGATCGATCACCGTGAAGGAGCGGACCCGCTCGAAGGCGTCCCGATAGGGCGTCGCCACCGTGGGATCGATCATCCGCTCATAGGTAAAGCGCACGTCCTCGGCGGTGAAGGGGGCGCCGTCCTGCCACTTCACGTCCTTGCGCAGTGTGAAATCGACCTGGCGGCAGTCGGGCGAGACCGCGAATGATTCCGCCAGCTCGCCAACCAACTCGAGATCGGGGTTGTATTTGACCAGCCCGTTGAAGACAAGGCCGGATATCGTGCCGGAGGCCGAATCGGCGGCAAGCATCGGCAGGAGCTTTTTGGCCTCGCCAATGGAACCGACGGTCACGGCCTGGGGGTCGGCCGGTTCAAGCGGCCTGGTCCGCTCGCACCCGATGAGGACGAGCGCGACCAGCAACCCGAGCGCTCCGAATCGGGCGAAGACGCGCGCCATCAGGGAGCGGCCGGAGCGGGCGAAGACGGTGCTGGTGCTTGGGCGGATGGCGCAGCTGATTGCTCGGAGGGCGCGGCAGGCATGGCGGCATCCGGCGCCGGAGTCCCTGAAGTCGAGGTCGACGGATCGGCCGGGGCGCTGGCGGCCGGCGGAGCGGGCGGCAGTTTGAGCGACGTGCCGAGCGATCGCTCCTTGGCCATGATGGCCAGACTGACCGAAGTCAACGCAAAGATGATCGCGCAGACGGCGGTGAACTTCACCAGGAAGGTTGTGGCGCCCCGGCCGCCGAAAATCGTCTGGCTGGAACCGCCGAAGGTGGCGCCGATCTCCGCACCCTTGCCCGATTGCAATAAAATGGCGCCGATCATGACGAACGCCGTCAACACATGAATGATGGTCAATACCACGTACATGCCCCGCTCCTCTCTGGAGTTGTCGCCTGCGCGATGCTCATTCCGCTTTCACCTGGGCGATCCGTTCGGCCAAGCGCACAAATTGTTTGACGTCCAGACTCGCACCGCCGATCAGCGCGCCGTTCACATCCGGCAGCGCCGCCATGTCACTCACATTCTCCGGCGTCACGCTGCCGCCGTAGAGCAGCCGCACCTGGTCGGCGACACCGCTCATCTGATCGCGCAGCCATTGCCGCAGCGCGGCGTGCACGTCGCGCACCTGAGCCGGCTCGGCCACGCGCCCCGTGCCGATCGCCCAGACCGGCTCATAGGCGATGGCCAGCGGCGGTTGATCTCGTTCGCTGCGCGCCAGCATCGGCGCCACGCCGCGTAGTCCACGCGCAAATTGCGCGCCGACCGTGTCGAGCACTTGGCCCGCGTCCCGCTGCTGCAGTGTTTCCCCCACGCACAGAATCGGCGTCATGCCGTGGGCGAGGACGGCCTTCACCTTCCCGTTGACCTGCTCGTCCGTTTCCCCCCATTGGCTGCGCCGCTCCGAGTGGCCGATGATCACATACCGGCAGCCCAGCTCGGCCAGAAACCGGGCGGAGACTTCGCCGGTATAGGGGCCTTCCTCCTCCCAATGGACATTCTGCGCCGCCAAATTGAAGGAGGTCCCGCGCACCGCCGCCCCCACCGCATCCAGAACCGTCATCGGCGGCGCAATCGCCGCCTCGCAGGCCAGCGAGCGCGGCCACAGGCCGCGCGCCTCTTCGACGAACGCCAGCGCCTCGGCCTTCGTCTTATGCATTTTCCAGTTGGCGACCAGCAGAGGGATCATACCCCAACCCTCATTCCGGTCGATCCGGCAGGACTTCCAGCCCCGGCAGGGGGCGCCCTTCCAGCAATTGCAGGGCCGCACCACCGCCGGTCGAAATGAAGGAAATATTTTCCGACTCCCGCGCGCGGTCGATCGCCAGCGCGGTGTCGGCGCCGCCGACGATCGTCATGGCATAGGCGTTGGCCACCGCGTGGGCGATGGCGAACGTGCCCCGCGAATAGGCGTCCATCTCAAACACGCCCATCGGCCCATTCCACAGGATCGTCTTGGCATTGGCCAGCGCCTCCGTGAACAACCGGACTGACGCCGGGCCGATGTCGAGCCCCATCCAGCCCTGGGGGATCTCCTGGATCGGGACGATTTTCGTCTCCGCGCCGGGCTCCCGGCTGGTCGCCACGACGCAATCGATCGGCAGATAAAATTTCACCCCGCGCTCACGGGCCTTGTCGCGCACGGCCACGGCGAATTCGAGCATCGAGGGTTCCACCTGCGAATTGCCGATCTCCAGCCCGAAGGCCTTGAAAAAGGTGAAGGCCATCCCGCCGCCGATGATGACCTTGTCGACTTTTTTGCCCAGATTTTCGATCACGCCGATCTTCCCAGAGACTTTCGAGCCTCCCAGGATCGCCACGAAAGGCCGAGCCGGGTCGGCCACCGCGCCTTCCAAATACTCGACTTCGCGCTTCATCAAAAAGCCGGCCGCCGCTTCTTTCACGAACTTCGGCACGCCCGTGATGGACGCGTGGCTCCGGTGAGCGGCGCCAAACGCGTCGTTGACGTAGACGTCGGCCGACTTGGCGAGCGCTTGCGCGAACCCGTCGTCGTCCTTTTCCTCGCCGGGATGAAAGCGGAGATTTTCCAGCAGCAGCACGTCGCCGTTCTGCAGCTTGGCCACCTGCTTTTCCACCTGGGGTCCGATGCAATCGGAGGCAAACTCGACCTCCTTGCCCAGAAACCGGCGCAATCGCCGGGCGACAGGCCCAAGGCTGTAGCGGGGATCGGGCCGCCCGCCGGGACGGCCCAGGTGCGAGGCCAGGATCACCTTGGCGCCCTCATCGATCGCGTAGTTGATGGTGGGCAGCGTCGAGCGGATCCTCGTGTCGTCGGTGATGTTGAGCTGCTCATCGAGTGGAACGTTGAAATCGGTGCGGATGAAGACCCGTTTCCCCTTGATGTTCAAATGATCGAGCGTCATTTTACGCATACGCATATGACTATAGCCGTTCCGCCATGTAGAGCAGCAAATCCTTCACCCGGTTGGCGTAGCCCCATTCATTGTCGTACCAGGCCAGCACTTTGACCATGCGCCGGTCGATGACCCGCGTCAGGCTGCTGTCGACGATCGCCGAGAAGGGATTCCCGTTGAAATCGGCCGAGACCAGCGGCTCTTCGCTGTAGGCCAGGATGCCCTTCAGCTCCTTTTCGGCCGCTTCCTTGAACAGGCCGTTGACCTCCGCCTCTGTGGTCTCCCGCTCTACCTCCACCACCAGGTCGATCAACGACACGTTCGGCGTCGGCACCCGGATCGCCATGCCGTCCATCCGGCCCTTGAGCCCCGGCAACACCAGACCCACCGCCTTGGCCGCGCCGGTGGTCGTCGGAATCATC
>CAZJRH010000024.1:0-10832 GCA_964548215.1 uncultured Nitrospirota bacterium | reverse complement strand
CAGCGTCACGGAATTACTGTTCGCGCTGGGTGTCGGCGATCAGGTGGTGGCGGTCACGCAGGCCTGCAATTATCCCCCCGAAGCGCTCTCACGGATGCGGCTGGATTTCTCCGGCAGCGCCGTCGAGCAGATGGTCATCCTGCAGCCCGATCTGCTCATCGGCGTGGTCGGGATGGTCAAGCCGCAGACGATCGAGACCCTTGACCGGCTGGGCCATCCGCTCCTCCTCTTGGAAGCCAGGGGATTGGGCGACGTCTATCGCCACATCCGGTGGCTCGGCCAGGTGACCGGCCGGTTGGTCGATGCCGACCGGCTGATCACGCACATGGAAGCCCGGCGCGAGGAGTTGGCCAAACGGCTGCGGGGCGCCGAGCCCGTGCCCGTCTTTTACCTGATCAACGCGTCGCCGCTCATCACCATCGGCCCAAAAAGTTTCATCCATCATCTGATCGAAGCGGCCGGCGGCCGCAACATCGCCGGCGAGACGGTCGGTTCGGCCTATCCGCAATTCAGCCTGGAAGAGTTGGTTGTTCAGGATCCGGCGGTGATTCTCATCACCGGCGACCGCTTCGGACCGGCGGGCGATGACGCGCCGCATATGGTCACGCGGTGGCCGACGCTGCGGGCGGTCCGGCAGCAACGCCTCTTCATGGTCGACAGTGATCTGGTGGATCGCCCCGGCCCGCGTATTTACGACGCGGCCTGGCGTTTAGCCGAGGTGCTGCATCCTGACCGCTTCCGAGCGGAGACCGGGCCATGAGGCGGCCCCTCAATCGGATGGCCCCCTCGACCTTCTGGTGGATTCTCCTGCCGGCGACGGTGGTGACGCTGGCCGTCGGGTTGCGGTGGGGCAGCGTCTCCATTTCCTGGTTGGCGATGCCCGGCCTGCTGCGCGAATGGCTGAGCGGCGCGCCGTCGCCGGAGGCGATCGTGCTCTGGGACATTCGCTTCCCCCGGCTGGTGCTGGCCTGGCTCATCGGCGCCACGCTGGCCGTCGTCGGGGCGTCGTTGCAGGCGCTGTTGCGCAATGCGCTGGCGGACCCGTATGTTCTCGGCATTTCCAGCGGCGCCGCGCTGGGCGCGGTGATCGGCGGCCTGGTCATGCCTTCATTGAGCGGCCACGGCCTGTTGTTTGTGTGGGCGTTCGGCGGCAGTTTGCTGACGCTGGTGCTGGTCTACCGGGTCACGTCGGTGCATGGCGTGCTGCCCGTGCAGACCCTGCTGCTGGCCGGCGTGGTGATCAACGCCGTCTTCACGGCGATCGTGCTGATGGCGGTGGCCATGGCCGAGCCGACCAAAATGTTCGGGATGCTCGCCTGGCTGATGGGCAGCCTCAGCACGGCCGATTACGCCACGGTGGGATTGCTCGCCGTCTGGTGCGCGATCGGATTGACGCTCCTGATCAGCCGCGCGCCCCAACTCAATCTGCTGACGCTCGGCGACGAATCGGCGAGGAGTCTCGGCGTGGAGCCGGAGCCGCTCAAACGGCTCGTCTATCTGACGACGGCGCTGTTGACCGGCGCCGTGGTCTCGATGAGCGGAATGATCGGTTTCATCGGGATGATGGTGCCCCATTTGTTGCGCCTGCTGGTCGGGCCCGATCACCGGTTCATCCTGCCGGCCGCGGCGATGCTCGGCGGCGTCTTTCTGGTGCTGGCCGATCTGCTGGCGCGCTCGCTGCTGTCGCCGGCCGAATTACCGGTCGGCGTCATTACGGCGCTCTGCGGCGGCCCATTCTTTCTCTATATTCTGTGGCGGCGACGCCACGGCATCGTGATCGGCGAGGGACGGTGACGCTCGTGACAACGCCGCGGTTCGAACTGCATGAGGCCGGCTGCTCCTATCCGGGCAGCGGGTTGTGGGCTGTGCGCCACCTCTCGCTCACCGTGCAACCCGGCGAATTTCTCGGCGTGATCGGGCCGAACGGTTCGGGCAAGAGTACGTTGCTCAAATTGTTGTCCGGTTTTATTCGGCCCCAGGAAGGGACGGTGAGCTTCGACGGGCGACCGATCGGCAGCTATCCGGCCAGGGCTCTGGCCCGGCAGATTGCCGTCGTGCCTCAGCAGGGCCAGTTTGCCTTCCCCTTTACCGTGGGAGAAATGGTCGGGATGGGACGGGCGCCCTATCAGGCCGCGCTGGCTCCCTGGTCGGCTCAAGCGCCCGAAGATCTCGCGGTGATCGGGCAGGCGCTGTCGCAATTGAACTTGGATGCCCTCGCGGACCGCTCGGTCCTTGAGTTGTCCGGCGGGGAACGGCAGAAAGTGCTGGTCGCCCGGGCTTTAGCCCAACAGACGAATATTCTGCTCCTCGATGAGCCGACCGCGTCATTGGATGTGCACCACCAACTGGCTGTCTATCGCCTCCTGCGCTCGCTGAATGTCGAACGGCAGATGACGGTGGTGGCGGTGTCGCATGATCTGAATCTGGCCGCGTTGTTCAGCCACCGACTGGCGCTGCTGGATGGCGGCGCCATCCGGCGCATTGGCTCTCCGGCCGAGGTGCTGACGCAGGCGGAGCTGGACGGACTGTATGGACAGGCGGTGCTGGTCGACCGCCATCCGTCAGCGGCCGTGCCACGGGTCACGGTGCGGCCATGAGATTCTTGCGCCCATTGGTCGGGTCAATGCTCATCCATGTTCTGGTGGTCGGCGGATTCGTGTGGGCCGCATGGAATTGGCCGGTGGAGCCGACAGGACAGATGGCGCCGGCGCCGGGCCTGATGCTTGTCGAATTGGTCGGAGGGTCGCCCGAGGCGACCGAGCAGTCGACCGTCGAGCCGTCCACGGCCCCGCCGCCCCCGTCATCGCAGCCGATTGAGCCGCCTGACCCGATGGACTCGTCTCCGGTCGAGGCGGTGGCGTCGTTGTTTGCAATCCCCGATCGCGCGGAACCGCCATTGGAGCGCTCGTCATCGGAGGGTGCCGGGGAGACCGCCGCCGTGGTGTCCTTGGGCTCGGCCGATCTCTCCGCGCCGGCTGTGGCTGTGCGCCTCGGCGAAGAGGACGAGTGGGACGCCTTCTATGAGGCGGTGCGCGCCGCTATCGAGCGGGCCAAGCGCTATCCACCCAGTGCCCGGCGCGCCGGCCAGGAAGACCGCGTGACCATCAGCTTTCTGGTGTTGCCCGATGGGCAGGCGGAAGAGCTGGAGGTGGTGGCGCCGTCGCAATATCCCATTTTGAACCGGGCCGCGGTGGAAACCGTTCAGCGGGTGGTCAGATTTCCAAGCCCGCCGGCCTCGGCCGATCGGACCGCGCGGGTGATCATCCCGCTCGTGTTTGCGTTGCACGAAGAGGAGAACTAACCCACAACAGCACCACCACCACAGGGAACAGTGACGGGACGCGGCCGGGAATTTCGAGGCCTGACCACTTCGCCGAAAGGCGAAAGGTGGTCAGGTAAAGAAGCGGTGGCGCCACTGTACGCGGGGACGAAGCCCTATCATGCCACTGGGCTGTCCGGGGACAGATTTGAAATCTGTCCCCGGCCGGTTTGGGAAGGCGGGGTATTTCGAGTGATCCGCAAGCCAGGAGACCGAGCGTGCCGTCGAGACGATTCCCCTTCGAACCAAAGGGAGGTCATGATGAAACATCACCATTGTGTTCTTGCGTTTCTGCTCTGCCTGTATAGTGCCGGCGCGCCCGCCATTGCGCTGGCGATCGATGACGAGGGCGAGACCGTGCCCCCCGTCATCATCTCCGACACCCGGACGGAAAAATCGGTCGGATCGTCCGCGAGCAGCGTAACCGTGATTACGGCCAAGGAGATTCAGGAGCGCCAGCTCGTCAATGTGGGCGACGCGTTGCGGCATGTGGCGGGGGTCGATGTGCGGCAGACGGGTGGCCCCGGCACCCAGAGCTCGGTCTTCATCCGCGGCGCCAATTCACAGCACACGCTGGTGATGATCGATGGTGTGCAGGTGAACCATCCCTCGATCGGCGGGTTCGATTTCGCCGATTTGACGACCGAAAACATCGAGCGGATTGAAATCGTCCGGGGCCCGCAGAGCACGCTCTACGGCTCCGACGCGATGGGCGGCGTCATCAACATTGTGACCAGGAAGGGGTCGGGTCCGCCGAGCGCGAGCTATTTGCTGGAAGGCGGGCGATACGATACGGGCCGGGGCGTCTTCTCGGTGTCGGGGAGCACCGACTCGATCGATTACAGCGCGGCCCTGTCGCATTCCGAATCGGCCGGTTTTTCACACGCCGCCGCAGGCACCGAGCCGGACAGCTACATGAATAGCACGCTCTCGGTGAAGCTCGGCACAGCGATCGGGGGCGACGGACGGGCGGAGCTGACGGGCCGGTATACGCTGGCGCAGGACGAGGTCGACGGGTTCGACACGGCGCCGCCCTTCGGGCCGGTCGACGATGCCAACACCTGGCAGCGCCGCCGGGAGCTGGTCGTCGCGTTGTCGGAGGAAAAGCCGCTGACGACCTGGTGGAATCAGCGTCTCGTGGTCTCGACGACCAGATCGCAATACGTCAATAAATTTTTCGTTACTTTTCCAGCACCGGCGTACGTCATCAACGAGTTCGACGCGCGGACCAACCGGCTCGACTGGCAGCACGATCTGTCCATCGCCGAACCGCTGCTGCTGACGATCGGGTCGGAGTACAAAGGGCAGAGGGGGGAAAACGGCGGCGACCCCAGCGACCATGCGATGACCATCTATGCCTTCTTTGTCCAGGCGCAGGTGACGTTGCCGGAGGGGCTCTCCCTGGTGACCGGCGTGCGTCGCGACGCCAACAACCGGTTTGGCTCGGTCTTCACCTACAAGACGGCGATTGCCTATCTCTTCGCGCCCACGCAGACGAAAGTGCGAGCCAGTCTGGGTACCGGTTTCCATGCGCCGAGCTTTCAAGACCTCTATTTTCCGTTGTTTGCCAATCCAAATCTGAGGGCGGAAAGCAGTCAAACGGTCGAGGCGGGGGTCGAGCAGGCCTTTTGGAACCGGCGGCTCGTGATCGACGTCACCCATTTTCGGACGCTCTTTGACGACCTGATCCAGTTTGCCTTCGATCCGGTCAACTGCGACCCGATCCTCGCGCCCTTTGCCTTTTGCCCCCTCAACGTGGCCCAGGCGCGATCGGAGGGACAGGAAGTGATCGTGACGATTGCCCCGATCCCTCAGGCCACGTTCATGGCGAGCTACACGCACACGACGGCCAAGGACACGACCACGGACATGTTGCTGGTGCGTCGGCCGAGGAGCAAAGCCTCGTTCGGCGTCACCGTCAAGCCGATCGCGGCGCTGGTGCTGACCGCTGACGTCGACTTTGTGGGCCGGCGGCTCGATACCACGGGGGCGATGGCGGGCCGCTACTGGCTCGCGCGCGCCACGGGTAGTTATGCCGTGACCCGCGCGCTGCAAATCTTCGGCCGCATCGAGAATGCGACGGACAAGGACTATCAGGATGTGTTGGGATTCAATACATCGGGTCGCGCGCTGTACGGCGGCGTGCGCGGCACGTTCAACTGAGGAGGTTCCGCATGAAGGTGGCGCATGAACAGAAAACACCGCGCCCATCGGCCGACAGCGCCGTAAAGGCCCGGGCGCTGGCCGTCTTCGGCACCGGTTCGGACGTCGGGAAAAGCGTCATCGCGGCCGGCCTGTGCCGGCTGCTGCGACGGGCGGGCGTGAAGGTCGCGCCCTTCAAGGGACAGAATATGTCGCTGAACGCCGCGGTCACGGCGGATGGCGGGGAAATCGGCCGGGCCCAGGCGGTGCAGGCCGAGGCTTGCGGCCTGCCGCCGCACGCGGACATGAATCCGATCCTGCTCAAGCCCGAGTCGGATTGCCGCTCGCAGGTGATCGTGCAGGGGCGCGTTCGGGGATCGTATGAGGCGGCCGATTATTTCCGGTTCTACGACGACTGGTTCGCGGCGGTCCGGTCAAGCTACGACCGGCTGGCCTCCGCGCACGACGTCATCGTCATCGAGGGGGCGGGCAGCGCCGCCGAGATCAACCTGCGCGATCGGGACCTGGCCAATTGGCCGATCGCGGAGCTGGCCGACGCCCAAGTGCTGCTGGTGGCCGACATCGACCGGGGCGGCGTCTTCGCCCAGGTGGCCGGCACGCTGGAGCTGCTGGCGCCGGAGGAGCGGCGGCGCGTGGCGGGGATCGTGATCAATAAATTCCGAGGTGATGTCGCGCTGTTCAAGGACGGTGTGGCGTGGCTGGAAACGCGCACGGGCCTCACGGTCAGCGTGCTGCCGTGGCTGCGTGAATTGGAATTGGATCAGGAGGACAGCGTGGCGGTGGAACGGCAACGCGACGCGATCTTTACCGGGGAGACGGTGAACATCGCGGTGGTGTTGCTGCCGCGCATGAGCAATTTCACCGATTACAACGCGCTTGGCGCGGAGTCCGACGTCGCCCTGCGGTATGCGGCCTCGCCGGAGGAGCTGGCGGGCGCGGACGTCGTGATCCTGCCGGGGAGCAAGCAGACGATCGCCGACCTGGCCTATCTGCGTTCGGCCGGTTTTGTGAAGCGGTTGGAGGAGCACGTCGGCCGGGGAGCGGAGCTGATCGGCATCTGCGGCGGCTATCAAATGCTGGGCCGTGAGATCCTCGACCCGCACGGCATGGAGGGGGGCGGTGACGCGCCCGGGCTGGGTCTGCTGGACGTGGTGACGGAGTTGCAGCCGGAGAAACGGACGGTCTTGATCGAGGCGCAACCGCTTCATCTTGGTTCGGCGGTTACCGGCGCGGTCAGCGGATATGAAATTCACGCGGGCCGCACGCGGCGCTTGGGCGCCCCGCCCTGCTTTCAGGTGATCCGGCGGCTGGAAGGCGGGGCGGCGGTCATGCCGTCGGGCGAAGAGCAGTACGACGGCGCGACCCACCGAAAGCTGCCGGTGTGGGGCACCTACATCCATGGCCTCTTTGACCGTCCGGCCTTTCGCCGTCAATGGTTGAACCGTTTACGCGAGCGCAAAGGCTTGGCTCCCGTTGAAATGGCCGTCTCCGAGTCGGTTTCCGCGCGCCGGGCCTCTGCCATCGACCGCTGGGCCGACCATCTGGAACGCCATCTGGATGTCGCGCGGATCATGACCGCGTTGCAACGCCGTTAACACGGTCCGGCGTGTCGATGGCGGTCTCCGGACCGTCCGCCGAAGTCCTTGCTTGACCGCCTCCATCCCCGTCGCTATAATTGAGAGCGTAGGCGGAATTCCGGCCTTTCTTATGCGACGTTCAACACTGATCAAAGCCTTCTTGCTGACCGGAACCGCAACGGTTCTGGGCCTGGTGTTCACCATCGTGACCCCTCGCAGCGGTGACGCCGAGTATGGCGACATCATCATGAATCTGGAGGCGGAGAAGGCCGAGATGCCGCCTGTCGTCTTCCCGCACTGGTTTCATCGCATCCGGTTCAAGTGCAAGGTCTGCCACGAGGAAATCTTTGTCATGCGGGCCGGCGCCAACCATGTGACCATGATCGCAATCATCCAGGGCAATTACTGCGGCAAGTGCCACAACGGCCGCATCGCCTGGGCGCCGCTCTACTGCGACCGGTGCCATGCGGGCAAGAGCGAGTTTCAGATTCCCGAGGCGCGCGGCCAGACCAGCGCGCCGTAGGAGCACCGATGCATCGATCGTCAGCATGTCGCGCACACCGATGGCCGGGCCGGGGCCTGGCCGCGGCGGCGACGCTGGCGCTGCTGGTCCTGCCGGTCTCGTCCGCGTTCTCCCAGTCGACCGATCCCGATGCGGCCAAAAAAGAGCGGTTGGAGCGGATGAAGGAGAAACTCAAAAAACTCGATCCGTCGATGGTGATTTTCCTCGACAGCAAGGGCAACGTCGCCGGCCGGGGCGAGGGAAGCGGCGTCGTCGGCGAGGCAAACCGCTCCGGTCTGGCGGAACACCCGCTCGCGCTGGAGCTGGCCAAGCTGCCCCAGGATCAATACGGGCTGATCGATTGGGCGGAGGCGTTGCGCAGCGGCAAGATCACGCCGAAGGATTCGCTCGATCCGAACGCCAAGCCCAAGCCGCCGCTGGACCTGGACGTGGTGATTCAGACCAAGAGCAAATATCAGCCGGACGTGGTCTTCCCGCATAAAATCCATACCATGTGGCTCGACTGTGAAAATTGTCACGATGCGATCTTCAAGGCCAAGGCCGGTGGCAATCCAGAAATGCACATGGTGAAGATCGCGGCCGGCGAATATTGCGGGCGGTGCCATAATCGGGTGGCCTTTCCGCTGACCGATTGCCTCCGGTGTCATGTCAAACCGAAGCCGGGCACCGAGCACCTCTTCCAGCAGTCGCCCAAAACATCGTCGCAACCAAAGCCGTAACGGTCAGGGAGAACAGGTTGTGGCATCAATCAGACGGAGAAGTCGCGCAATCATGGTCATGGGCGCCCTGTCGGGCCTGCTGCTGGCGGGCGTCATCTCGGCGGACGAACCGATGACGTACGAAATCACGGTGAAAAAGGATTCGTATAAATTTGACCCGGCGTCGATCGTCCTGGAAGTCGGCGACAAGGTCTCCTGGATCAACGCCGACGTGCGCCGCCACCTGATGTCGAGCGTGCCGGGCACGGGGGCGGGGGATCAGCTGGAAATTTTTTGCCCGGAATTCTTCCCCGAGAAAACCTGCGACCATACGTTCAACACGCCGGGCCGCTACCCCTACTTCTGCTTCATTCACCGCCAGATGACGGGCGAGGTGATCGTCCTCGAGCGGTAGCGATGCGGACGGTTCACACGGTCATGGGACGCTGGTTCCGGGCGCTGGCGCTGACCGTCCTGAGCGGATGGCTGCTGACCTGCGCCCAAGTGCCCGTGCCGGAAAAGACGCCGCTCGAGGCCGCGCTCGAGGCGGCCGCCAACCGCCAGACGCCGGCGAAGGAGGGCGCGCCGGCGCTGCCGGGCGAGGGCGAGGCGGTCTCCGAAGAGGCGGTCGATTCGCTGGCCCAGATTCTGATCGAGGCGGAAAAGGAGCAGCATCCGCTCGCGTTCTATTTTCTGCCCAAGGCCGAGCAGGGCAGCTACGTTGACTGGGCCGCCGCGCTGAAGTTCGGCGTGATCCGGCCGGTCGATTCGCTCGATCCCGCCAAGAAGACGATGCCGCCGATCGATTTTAACGTGGTGTTCAAGGTCAAGGGCGATCTGCCCGACGTCATCTACCCCCATTTTCCCCACACCGTCTGGCTCGATTGCAAAAACTGCCATCCCGGTATTTTCGTGATGCGGGCAGGGGCCAATCAGGTGACGATGAACGGGATCATGCGGGGGGAGTTTTGCGGCCGATGCCACGGCAAGGTGGCCTTTCCACTCTACGACTGTAACCGGTGCCATTCCCGGCCCAAGCCGGGCAAAGATCTGATTATCCCGAAGGCGAAAAAGTAATCGGATAGATGACCGTCACCGAGCCGCCCTTGGGCGTGGCGGGGAATTTCAGCAGCTTGAACCGTTTGACCAGGGCGTCTTCAATCGGCGGATACTTCAGCGACGTCGACGAGACTGCGACGTTGGAAACGTCGCCGTCCTTCGAAATCGTGAATTCCAGCGTGACGACGCCTTTCAGGCTGGGATCCTCCCTCAACGCCTTGTTGTAGATGAAGCGGATCCATCCCTTGAGGCCGTCCACCACGGCCGCGATCGACTCGTAGGCCCGGCCCACCGGTTTGCCCTCGGTATCCTTGAGTTGCAGGGGATTCTCCACCGCGGCGATTTTTTTGTCGCCCAGATTGATCCCCTCGACCTTGCCCCCCAGCTCGCCGATCAGCTCGTCGATGCCGCCGCTGCCCGCGACGTCGGCGCCGCCGGGCACCAGGCCCGACCCGTAATTGGCGCTGGTGACGCTCGTGAGCGCGCCGCCGCCGCGCAACAGCGCGTCGGCGGAGTTGGCGGACGAGGCCGAGGACTTTTTGGCCAGCACTTTCAGCAGGCCGCTGCGCATGGCGACCTGCCGGTTGCGTTTGGCGACCTGCTCCGGCGTCGGTTCGGCCTTGACGTTGTTCTTGGACTTGTCTTCTTTGGGGGCCTTGGTATCCGGGGACGCGGCCTCGCCCGCGCCCGCTTCCAGCGGCGGCGCCTCTTCCAGCGGCTTGACCGCTTCCGGCGGCGGGGGCGGCGGCTGCCGGACGAGCAGGTTGGCGATCCGGGGCGTATATTGCGTGAAATCATCGTGTTCGGGTTTTTGGACCTTGATCACATTCAAGGCCAGCGCGACGGCCGCATAAAACAGAACGCAGCCCCACGTAATATGACGAAACCGCTCCTCGTGTTCATTCGACAGGATCAGGTGCGTGCTCATGTGACCTCTTTGCTGATGACGGCAAGATCGATCTGGCCGAACTCGGCCTCGCTGCAGGTGAACATGACCTTCTCCAGGAGCCGGAACGGAATCTGCTTGTCGCCCAGGATTGTGATGCGCCCTTGAAACGCCTTGTCGGCCGTCAGGCCCGCGAAATGCTTGCCGCGCTCGGCTTCGTAGTCCAGTGCCTTCTTCAGGTCCGGAATGAGCAGCTCGTCGGTCGCCAGGACGGCGGCGGTGTCGGCGATGTGTTTGCCTTCCATGAAAATCTCAGATTGCGTGATCATGACCGTGACCGTGGTGCGCGGCGTCAACTGCGCCAGCGACTCGGGCAGTTGCATGCGCTCCGCCGCGGGGATGGCGGTGCCCTCGGCCGCAAAATTATAGATCAGGAAGAGGACGAGGTTGGTGAACAGATCGACCAGCGACGTCAGCGTCAGAAAGGTGGAGATCCCGACCGTTTTTCGGCGCGCCGACAGGCGCTGGTTCGAGATCATTGCGCTTCTCCCAGCGAAATGCTGGGGAACAGGGCGTAGCGCCGCTTTTTCCCGTCCACCTCGATGAA
>CAZJRH010000023.1:0-1821 GCA_964548215.1 uncultured Nitrospirota bacterium | reverse complement strand
GCGTGGCGCACGAGATCAACAACCCCCTGGTGGCCATCAGCACCTTCATGCAGATGGTGCCGGAAAAGCGCAAGGTCGACGACGCCGAATTCTGGGAGGAGCTGTACCAGATCGCCGTGCGCGAGGTGACCCGGATCAAGGATCTGGTCCATGAGCTGCTGGCGTTTTCGAAATATTCCGGCGAAGGCGCGCTGTCGCTGAAGGAGATGAACGCCCAGCGCCTGGTGCTGGACATGGTGAAATTCATCGAGCCTGAAGCCCGCCAGAAGGGGGTGACGATCAAGACGACGCTGTCCGAGACGCTTCCGCCGGTGCTGTGGGACGCGGACCGGATGAAGCAGGTCCTGCTGAATCTGTTGCTCAACGCGCAGCAGGCGACGGCGCGCGGCGGCGTCATCACCGTGCGCGGCGAGCTGGTGGAGGACAGCCCCACCGACCGGTACATCCGGTTGTCGGTGGCCGACACCGGCGTCGGCATTTCGGCGGAGAATCTTGAAAAGCTCTTCACGCCATTTTTCACGACCAAGGGGCGGGAGGGCAGCGGCTTGGGGCTGATGACCTGCCATCATATTGTCGATCAGCATCGCGGTTCCATCGATGTGGAGTCGCAACTGGGCACGGGCACCAGCTTTCAATTGAACGTGCCCATCGATCCGCGCACGTACGACCGGCGCAAGGCCGAACGCAAGCGGCTCAAACCGGAAGAACTGGTTCTGTAAGTCCGGTCTTTCCCCTCGACTGCTCGTCCAGCCCCGCGTTGCACTCAAATCGGGCGTTTCGCTATAATGACTCCGCTTTCATCGACTGTTCTTCGGAGAGGGGAAAAGTGTCTGTTTTTTTCATGGGTTGCGCGTGAGCAGCGGGTCGCGGCGGGCCGATGGGCGGGCCCCGCACCAGTTGCGGCCGGTGCGGGTGACGCGCCGCTTTATCCGCCACGCCGAAGGGTCGGTTCTCATCGAAATGGGCGAGACAAAGGTGATTTGCACCGCGTCGATCGAGCAGACCGTGCCGCCCTTTCTGCGCAACCAGGGCAAAGGCTGGGTGACGGGCGAATATGCGATGCTGCCCCGCGCGACGGCGCAGCGGACGGTGCGCGAGGCGGCGCGGGGTAAAATTGGCGGGCGCACGCACGAGATTCAGCGGCTCATCGGCCGGTCGTTGCGGGCGGTGATCGATCAGGCGGCGATGGGCGAACGGACGATCCTGATCGATTGCGACGTGATCCAGGCCGACGGCGGCACGCGCACGGCGGCGATCACCGGCGCTTTTATCGCGCTGGTGGAGGCCTGTGAGTACGGCCGGGCGCAGGGGTACTGGTCGGTGATGCCGGTGCGGGACTATGTGGCGGCGGTCAGCGTCGGGCTGGTGAGCGGCCGCGCGATGGTGGACCTGGCTTATGTGGAGGACGCCGCGGCCGAGGTGGACATGAACGTGGTGATGACTGGCGGCGGCAAATTTATCGAGGTGCAGGGCACGGCCGAGCGCACGCCCTTTGCGGACCGGGACCTCACCGGCATGCTGCGCCTGGCCAAACAGGGAATCCGCCAATTGGTGGCGATGCAACGCAAACAGATCGGGAAGGTGATGGCGCATGGAACTGGTGCTGTCCACGCGTAACGCCGACAAGCTGCGGGAAATCGAGCAGGGGCTGACGGGATTGCCGCTGACGCTGCGCAGCGCGGCCGACGTCCCCAATGCCAAGGACGTCGTCGAAGATGGCGCGAGTTATTTGGAGAACGCGACCAAAAAAGCGTTGACGCTGGCCAAGCTGACGGGCCAATGGGCGCTGGGCGACGACACGGGCCTGGAAGTGGAGTGGCT
>CAZJRH010000022.1:0-3725 GCA_964548215.1 uncultured Nitrospirota bacterium | reverse complement strand
CACGACCGCATCGGCCACCTCCAATTCCCGCCCCCTGAACCACCGTTTGGCGATGAGGAAGCCGGCCGCCGCCCCCAGGAAGCCGCCCGTGGAGCTCATGCCGTTGATCGGATTGACGTAGACCCACCACCCGGCCTCCTTCAGGAGATCGGGGTGGTAGATGAAGAGCGCGACGAAGTGGGAGGCATAGAGGCCCGTGACGACGATCACCCAGAAAATCCTGGCGGTCTCGTCCCTCGAAAAACCGAGCCGGTCCATCTCGCGATCCATCACGACGATGCCGGCGGCGATTGAGACGCCCACCAGGAAAAGAAAGAGGTCGATCGGAACGCCGAACAGGAAAAAGGAGCTGATCGGGTAGGGAAGCAACGCGGTTCCGTCTAGATCAGTTCGGCCAGTGTGTTGGCCCCGGTCCCCGCCACCGAATGGCGGGGATAGTACAACGCCCGGTCACGGCCCTGTCGCTTCAATCGGGCCTCGGCCTGCTCCTGCGAGATGCCGGTCTGTTCGAGGAGTTCTTCATATTCCTTCCGGGCTTTTTGCCGGGCCTTGAACAGATCCATCTGGATCCGGCTTTGCACGTTCACCATCCCGTCCCCTGTCGTCTCGATTGCCGAAAAGATGGCTTGCGGGTACCGGGCGGTGATCAGCGATTGCACGCCGTCGGAGACGCCCGAGGAGGGCATGCAGCCGAAGGGTTTCACGCTGATGACCATGTGATTTTTCTTCTTGTCCACCATCTGGATCAGCTTGCCCACTTCCATGTGGCCCTCGCCGCCCCGCAGGTGGTTGTCGTAGTACTGGTGCGAGATGGTGGCGATCTCGTCCATGTCCACCTTGGGAAGCCGCGTGAGGCCGATCATCCGGGCATACAACCAGAAGGCCGTCCGCAAGGCCCGATCGGCCACCCACAAGATCAGCAGCTTTTTCCGGACGCCGACCTCCTTGAGCCCGTGCGGCCCGCCGTCGTCCTTCTTCAAGAGCATCCGGCGCCGGGTGTCGAACCGGTGCTGCCACAGATTGTAGTGGATCCAGTAGGTGATGAGCTGAATGTCGACCTCCGCCCCCTCCGATTCCAGGAATTCCTGCAGCCGGTAGTTGCCGTCCCCCTCGGTGGTCATGGCCCAGAATTCTCCGATGATCGACACCTTGGGTTTCGGCTGGAGGCGGTTGACGGTCACCCGGCCGAGCCGCCGCCGGCATTGGAAGAGCGCCCACAGGAGGCTTGTGCGGCGACGGAAGGCGCCGGCCAGCAGCGTTTTGCATTCTCCGATCGCGCGGTTTGTCGAGCCCTGTTCGACTTCGTAGGGGCGGATGCGGTAGCCGATGCCGTTGAGGACGTCTCCGATCAGGATGGCCTGCAGGAGCGTCAGGAAAAATTTCGGGTTGAACTCGATTCCCAGGCCGTCGCCCGCCGCCTGCTTGAGGCCGCCGTGCTGCTGGAACAGGAAGACGCGAAACCCCTCGAAGCCGGCGTCGCGCAGCGCCTTACGGTATTCCGTCACGTAGGTGCCGAAGCGGCAGGGGCCGCAGGCGCCGGCGGTGATGAAGACGTGGCGCTGGATGATCTCCGGGACGCTCATCTTGAGATCGTCCCGGAGGTGGATGAGGTATTTCACCAGATTGCCGACGGTGAAATAGGTGGGGTTGCACTGTCCGCGGTTGCCGAATTCCTTGCCGACGCGGAGCGCGTCATAGTCCGCGCAATCGAGCGGTGAGACCTTGTAGCCAAGCCCCTCCAGGGCGGCCCCGATCAGGAGGTCGTGGGCGTAGGTCAGCCCGCCGAACAGGAGCGTGGTCGACTCGCGTTCGCTGCGGTGAAAGGTCCGCGGATTGGCGTCGTGCCAATGCCGGACCGGTTCCTCGGTGATCCCCAGGCGTTGTTTTTCCTGCTCCTCGAACGCCTTCAGTTCGGCCTCGATCCGGTCGTAAGCGATCGCGTCGAGATCCGATTCGGGGTCGGACGTGAACAGATTGACGAGCTTCAGGCCGGCGCTAGGGGAGGACGGGGAGTCGTGTCTCATCGTTTTTCTCCTTCAGTAAATGTTCCTCGGAGGCGGCGGGCAGCGCCGAATTCTCCTCCAGGTAGGTCGCGTAGGCCGATTCCATCTCCGTCCGCACCTTTCGGGCCGAGGGGTCGGCCGACAGCGCCCGGCCCGTTTTCTCGCGTTCCTCCTGGATGAGCGCCCGCCGCTTTTCGGCGACCAGGCGCTCCAGCTCCGACCGTTTCGCGGCCAGGTCCTGCAGCCGTTCGTTGTGCAGCGACAGCGTATGAGCGTAGGTCTTGATCCGGATCTTCATCGACCCGCTCGGTTTGTTGGCGTCGATGTCGTGGAGCGCCGAGTAGGGCGTGCCGCTGGACGAGATGATATTCTCGATCAGCCCGTAGGTCGGGGCGTCGTGCCCGCACTTGAAGCTGGAGAGATCGAGCACGACGATGTTGGGATGGCGCGCCGCGAACTTGGCCGCCCACACCTTTTGCACGCTGTTGGCCGAGTAGTTTTCTGGCCACACGTCCGAAATCTCCAGCGGCGATGTGACGAATCCCTTCTCCAGGTCGTCCTTGAAATAGCGCGCCAGCCAGTTCGGGTCCTTGGGAATCGACTGGATCGACAGGATCGGATAGCCGAGGGCTTGAAAGTCGGCGAGGACGCCGTGGTTGAGGCCCGGGTCGGAATGATAGGGGCGCCCCAGCAGCAGAATGCCCACCCGGTTGTCGGCCTCCAGCTTCTCGATGACCTCCATCCCCCGGTGCTGCATTTCGTGATGAAAACTCTTCAGGGCCTTGAAGCCCTGCTCGCAGGCGAAATCGTTCTCATCCTCGGTGATGCCGAGCCGTCCGCCGAACATGTCGAACATCTGTTGCGCGAAATAGTGGGGCTCCGTCAGCGTCGCCGCGCCGTCGACGTAGTCGATGCCGTTCTCGGCGAAGAAGTCGATTTCCTTGGTGAACGCGGCGCGCATGACCTTCGGCGCGCCGGCCACGATGGGGCAGGAGGTCGAGGCCACGGTGTCGCTCACGAACGTGGGCACGTGGGTGATGCAGGGGAAGAAAATATAATCGATCTTCACCTTCTTGTGCTTTTTGAAGATGAGGTTGTGGATGTGGGCCTGGGCCACCTTCGAGGGATAGCAGGGATCGATGGAGCCGTACTTGCCGCCCTCCGCCCACATTTCCTCGGAGGTATAGGCGCTGAAGACGACGTGATGGCTCTTGATCCCCAGGGTTTCGAAGTACGTTCTCCAGAGCGGCGCGGTCGAGTAGATGTTGAGCACCCGGGGAATGCCGATCGAGATCGTCTCCCGCCGCTTGGCCGCCTCCGGCGGGGAACGCTTCATGACCCGGCGGACCGGTTTCCGGACGACCGTCCCGAGCAGGTTCCGCCTGACGGCGATCGTGTCGATGAGATCGTCTGGGCCGGGCATCGGATCGGGCGTGTAAAACGAGCGGAACGCGAGCTTCGATTCGTAATCGACGAGATTGGGATATTGGGCCTTGAGTTCCTGGCGGTTGCGCATCAGCTCGTTGAGCGCCTCCCTGGACTCGACCGTCCCGCTCTCGCACGAGAAGCCCGCGATGTAGCGGCTCGTGTGGCCGTCGGGGGTCTCGGTGTCGATGAAGGTGCGGGCGCAGAGATTGGGGCAGAAACGGCACCGGGTCGATTCGTCGCTCCGGGAGGCGTAGGTCAGCCGGATCGCCGCCTCCAGCCCCACGAACCGGGAGC
>CAZJRH010000021.1:0-11442 GCA_964548215.1 uncultured Nitrospirota bacterium | reverse complement strand
TCTATGTCGTGGAGACCATGGGTGGAACCGTAAAGAAGTTGAAAAAATAGCGAGCAGTTGGAGCGACATGAGTATGATGGGGAGGCAAACTATGATAATGCGATGCGTGTGCGCGGCGGCGGCCCTGACCCTGTTGAGCATGACTGCAGCCGGTGGCGCCGCTGCTGAGAAGAGCGTTGCCGGCGGGGTCACCACCATGGTGAATGGACTGAGCAACCCTGAGATCATTGAGGTGGACAGTACAGGCATCTATTTTGTGGAGATCGAAGCGGGTACGGTGAAAAAAATCCCAAAAACCGGAGGTCTCACAGTGACGCTCGCCTCCGGGCAGAACAAGCCAAGGGGTATCGCTCTCGATGAAGAGTACATCTATTACGCCGAGTTTGGGGGGGATACGATCAAGAAGGTCTCAAAAAACGGGGGGCCGATCATTACGCTGGCAACGGGGCTTCGGCACCCGTTCAAGATCACGGTGGATGAGACACATGCCTACTTTTGCGAGTATATCTCTGGCGGTTCCATCACTAAAGTATCGAAAAACGGGGGGCCCCTGACCGTGCTGGCCGCCGGGCTGGACGAACCCGTGGGGCCGATCATTCAAGGCAACTACATCTATTTTGCCGAAGATCACGGTGGAAAAATCAATCGAATCCCAAAAGATGGCGGAAAACCGGTGCCGCTGGTCACGGGGCTGAAACGGCCGAAGGTCGTGGCCGTGGACGACGCCCATGTCTACTTTACCGAGTTTGATGCCGGCGCCGTCAAGAAAGTGCCGCTCATGGGCGGGCCCTCCACCACGCTCGCCTCAGGGCTCGAATGGCCCCTCTACATCACAGTTGACCCAACCCACGTCTACTTTACGGAATTGCTGGGCGGGACAGTAAAAAAGGTCGCCAAGGGGGGCGGCGCCGTCACAACATTGGCGAGTGGACAGAACCACCCCAGGGGGATTAGCGTTGACAGCGGGGGCGTCTATTTTACGGAAGCTGGGACGACGGTGGACGGCACGGTCAAAGATGGCACGGTCAAAATGGTTGAAAAGTGACAAACTCCACTATGGTTAAGCATACAGGCACGGTGGTTTTTTTCATCTCGGCTGGTTTAATCATTGGCTGTCACAGTGGCTCAGCTATCAAGGGGACCAATGTTGAACCATTAAGCCAACATTCAGCCGCAAAAAAAAGAATCGCCTTTTCTTCTAATCGGGACGGCAATCTTGAAATCTACGTGATGAATCCGGACGGCGCCCGCCAGACCAGACTCACCCATCAGCCGGCGAGCGATGATAACCTGGCCTGGTCGCCCGATGGTTTCAAGATCACCTTCATTTCAGAACGAGACGGCAATCAAGAGCTCTACACGATGGATGCTGATGGAACAAATCTCACCAACCTGACAAACAACCCGGCCGATGACTACAACTTCTGCTGGTCGCCTGACGGCCGCAAGCTGGTATTCGTTTCTAATCGGGACGGCCATGCTGAAATTTACCAGATGAATGCGGACGGCAGCCAGCAAACACGCTTGACCCACACGGATACCAGTTATGCGCCCTCCTATTCCTACGATGGCCGCAAAATTTCGTTTATCTCGCGCGCCAACGGGTATTCGCAGATTTTCGTCATGGACCCGGATGGGAGCAAACAGACCGCCCTCACGGCAAGTCTCGGCGACAATAACACACCCTCATGCAACCCGCCATGGTCCCCGGATAACACCCGGTTGACCTTTCTCTCCAATCGTGACGGCAACTGGGAAGTCTATCGCATGAACGCTGACGGCACTGATGAGACCAGACTAACGTTCACTCCAAAAGATGAAGATAAACCCTCATGGACTCCGGACGGCAGGATTACTTATATGTCCAGTCAGGATGGTAATTGGGAAATTTACTTGATGGATGCCGATGGACACAACCCAACACGGCTGACCACAAATGAACAGGTTGATGACCGGCCGACATGGCTTCCAGACGGCAGCAAGATCGCGTTCCAGTCAAACCGAGACGGCCGGTGGGAGATCTACGTGATGGATCCTGATGGTTCCCGCCAAACTCGTCTGACCAACGGCAAGGCGAATAATTTTAATCCCGCGTGGTCGCTCAAGATGGGTTGAGTGCCCGCTCACCTTCTCATGGAGAAATAAAAAAGGAGTATCGCATGCGCCCTATGGCTCGATGTCTTTGCGTCGTGTTCCTCTGCGCCCTCTCCACGGGCTGCGCACTCTTTCAAATTGGCAAGCATAATCGGATCACGGTATTGACTCACGATCAATTTAACAATCTTGCGCCGGCCTTGAGTCCTGATGGCGCCAAGGTTGCCTTTAGTTCGGATCGTTCCGGCAACTGGGACATCTGGGTCATGCGTGCTGATGGAAGCGGTCTTCAGCAGATCACCACTGATCCTACCGCTGACCTGTATGCCTCGTGGAGCCCTGACGGCCGTCAGTTGGCTTTTGCATCCATGCGCTCGGGCAACTGGGACATCTGGGTGATGGCTGCAGATGGCAGTCATCAAACACAGATCACGGATCGCCCACAGGTTGATCACTCCCCTGCTTGGAGCCCGGATGGGAAAAAGATCGCCTTCGTCTCGCTGTTAAGCCACCAGTTGATCAGCGGGCCCGAGGCAAAGGATATCGGAGATTTCGATATCTGGACCATGGATCCCAATGGGAGCAATATGAAAGAATTTCTCCCAAATTGCGGGGATTGGGGACCTTCCTGGAGTCCGGATAGCCGGGTGATTGCCCACGCATCTTCGAAAAAGGGGATGACCGGCATACGCGTGATCTTTCCGGACACAGGGCTGGTGGATTTTCTGACCCCACGGGAAGAGCAGCGCGACTTTCTGCCCGCCTGGAGCCCGGATGGCTCGAAGATTGCGTTTCTTTCTGACCGTAATGGCGAGCGCAATATCTGGCTCATGGATAAGGACAGCAAGAATCAACATCCGATCACTCGCAACCTCTTCGGGCGCCGCCAGCCCAAATTTCATATTGACCAAGACCTCTATAACGGGATCGGGTATTACTATCTCTCCTGGCATCCGGCCGGCACGCAGATCGCCTTTACACAACTTAAAAAGGACGGCAAGGGCGCCATCGCCCTTCTGGAGTTGGAGCATCGGTAGGCCCGCTTCACCCGCGTTCTGACGCCCCCCATGCCGGTCACGCAACGCGTACGGTGGACCAGAAGGCTGTGCGTCCTTCTTTTCCTGTTCCCGGCCTCCGGTTGTGCAGGGCAACCGTTCGGCCAGAGACCGAATGCGTCTGAAATCACGGACGTTCACCATCTCGTCTTTCTGAGCTCCACGCGTGGATGGGCGCTCGATCGCAGTGGCGCGATTCTGTCCACCCTCGATGGAGGACATCGCTGGACCCGACAATACGCCGACCCGGCACATCGTCCTCTTGCATTGACCTTTATTGATCCAGAGCAAGGTTGGGCTGTGGGTGAGCAGGGCCTGCTCCTCCGCACGGTTGATGGCGGCCGACAGTGGACGGTCCAGTCAAGCCCAACCGACTCCGCGCTCACCGCTGTCACCTTCATGACACCTCAAACCGGCTGGGCCATTGGGGAGCGGGGGACCCTACTGCGGACGGCCGACGGAGGCCTATCCTGGGCACTGCAACCCACCGGGGTGACGGCCAACCTGGCGGGGATGTTTTTTATGAACCCGATGGGATGGATCGTCGGCGATCGTGGGACCATTCTTAGAACCTCCGATGGAGGACATCATTGGATCCGTCCCGCTCCCCCGCTCGACGATCGTTTGAAGACCGTCCATTTTGCTGATGCCCAGCGAGGATGGATCCTCGGGAGCGGCCGGCTGCTCGAAACCGCGGATGGGGGAAACACCTGGCATGAACTCGGTCATTCCTCCGTCCCCAATCTGCAGGCAATTCATTTCTTTGACCATGCGCGCTGGATCGCGCTGGGGGCTGGCGCGGCCATTTTCCGCACCCTTGACGGGGGCCGGACCTGGTCGGCGGTGCCCACCGGGCTCATGGGAACTCTGCAGGCGATGTCAGCGATCGACGGGACGACCGGATGGGTCGCGGGCGGTGACGGCCTGCTGCTGCGCACCAACGATGCCGGGGCGAGCTGGACCCTGGTCGGCGGCGCCATCGCCAACTGGCTGTGCGGGGTCTATTTTACGGATCAGTCCCATGGATGGGTCGCTGGGGAATTGGGATTGATCCTTCACACCGACAATGGAGGAGAGACCTGGCAGATTCAAAGTCAGGAGCGGCAGATCTTCCAGTGCGGCGTCTTTTTTTTGGGCCGCGAGCGCGGGTGGATCGTCGGCGGAGATACGACGATTCTTCATACCGCTCACGGTGGAAAGCACTGGCAATCACAGCTCAGCGGAGACTACATCGACCCCAATCTGCGAGAGCCGCCGCCATGGCTCTTCGACATTCAGTTTGTCAATGAGCAGGTCGGCTGGGCAGTCGGCAAATTGGGCCTCATCTATAAAACGACCGATGGCGGGGAACATTGGCGACGCCAGGAAGCCACCTCCATTCCGCTCGATGGACTCCACGCGGTTGACCAGCATCACGTCTGGGCGGCCGGAGAGGACGGACTGATCCTGTTTACCGACGACGGAGGTCAGCATTGGCAGGTCCAGACCAGCGGCACCCACAACTGGCTGGGGGATCTTTTTTTCACCGACCTATCCCACGGGTGGGTTGTTGGAGATAAGGGAACCATCCTTTCTACTATCGACGGAGGACGGACATGGACGCCGCAACTCTCTCATACGACCTTGCCGTTGGGTGATGTAGATTTTGTGAGCACCGAGGAGGGTTGGGCGGTCGGCGACGCCGGATTGGTGCTCCACACCACCGACGGCGGCCAACACTGGGCTGTACAACCGACAGGCGTTCAGGGCGATATTTACGGCGTGCACTTCATTGACAACTCGTATGGCTGGGCGGTCGGGAAATATGGTACAATTATTCGCACGGAAGACGGGGGGCGGCATTGGGACTTGATTTTCCCCGGCAGCGCCGCCTTAAAACAGGGAGGCCACTCATGAATCTTCGCGAGCTGCCGAGTCTGGTTGTGGGAAGCGCAGTCGTTTTCGGCCTGATCGGCTGTGCCAATCCATCAGTTGATCATTCGCTCGGCACCCCGCTGGCGGTCGTTCCTCAGCAGATCCAACTGACCACTCATTCTGCTGAGGATTATGCCCCCGCCTGGAGCCCGGACGGCACGCAGATCGTCTTTACCTCCAATCGCTCCGACGGCGTCCACATCTGGAGCATGGATCCGCATGGTCAATCACTTCGGCAACTGACCACGGAGAGTCGAGGCCAAAATTGGAGCTCTTCCTGGAGCCCGGACGGCACGACGATCGCCTTCAGCTCAACCCGCACCGGAAAAAATGAAGTATGGCTCATGGATCGCAACGGAGCCGATCAACGCCGGCTCACAACGACGGAACCGGACTGGGCGTGGAGCCGCGATCCATTCTGGAGCCCCGACGGGAGCAAACTGGCATTTACCTCAAATCGTTCCGGGAAGGATGAAAATTATGTGATGAACAACGATGGTCGCAACGTGGCCCTACTCCCGGGCAGCGTCGGAAATAATTGGCATCCGTCCTTCAGCCCGGACGGCCGCAAGGTAATCTTCACATCCGATCGCGCCGATGGCTGGAGCATCTGGTTGATGGACCTTGACGGGGAAAATTTAATTCAGCTTGCTCCACAGATCCAATTCGACCTCAATCCCTCCCCGGCCTGGAGCCCGGACGGTCGGCTCATCGCCTATCGTTCCGGCGATTGGAACCTCTGGCTGGTGCGTAGCGACGGCACCAATCCCAGGCAGGTGACCTTTGACAGCGCCGTGGACGGTTGGCGGCCGAGCTGGAGTCCCGACTCCAAACGCCTCGCCTATACCTCGGTGAAGGCCGGAAACCCCGATCTTTGGGTTCTTGACCTCTCCCCGTAGCGCAGGGGTTCGAACGCTGAACCTCCTTATCTCGCGACGGGCCGGCCTTTTCCTCTTGATGTACGCCGCCCTCGGCTGCGGTGCCATCGGGCCAACGAAGGCTCAACAGGCCCGAGCATTTATCATCACAGAGACGCGTCGGCTCACCGTTTCCCCGTCGCCGGACTTCAGCCCCTCATGGCACCCGGACGGCTCGCAACTGGCTTTTATTTCCGTCTCATCCGGAGACTGGGTCATCTGGAGCACCGACCGCCATGGCACACAACTGAGAAAAATCCTGGAAACCCACGCTGTGCGGTACTCTTCGCCCATTTGGGCGCCCGACGGCGCGTCGCTGTTGTTCTCCGCCAACCGCACCAGCGGGCTGGCCCATCTCTGGCTGATGCATGCCCAGGAACAAACCTTCGAGGAATTGACGCATGACCCAAACTCAAAGGATCTGTTGCCGGCGTGGAGCCCGGACGGGGGACGGATTGCCTTCCTGGCCATGGATTTCAGCAAACCGTCCAAATGGGTCTTGACCCTGCTGGATCGCCGGAGCAACCAGCGGCGCATTCTAACCGATGAGGCTGTTGAGTTCTCCACGCCGGCCTGGAGCCCGGATGGCCGGGAAATCGCCTTTACCTCAACGCGGTCCGAAAACGCGGAGATCTGGACCGTCGATCCCGAAGGCGTCCATTTTCGCCAACTGACCCATCATCCGGCGTTGGATGAGCATCCGACCTGGAGCCCTGACGGGGAGACGATCGTCTTCATGTCCGATCGCACGGGACACCACGAACTGTGGAGCATGGACCGGTTTGGTCAATCCGCCCGCCGGTTGACCCGCCATCGGGCGCATAACGGCCACCCGGTCTGGAGCCCGGATGGGAGCGCCATCGCGTACGTATCCGACCGTTCCGGGAACGAGGATATCTGGCTGCTGGAGATCTCGTGGAAAAAACCGTAATGACGCGCGGTCAGCGCACGTTCGCCGCGCAGCGGAATCCTTTATCAAATCCGGTATGCCAGCGATCGCTTCGCTCATCAGCAGGAGGCAGCTCGGGGGCCAACCGCCCCGTCACCTTGGCAAAGGGGCTTGCCGCCGTCGCCCAAGAGCCGCCCCGTAACACGTGGTATTTCTCTCCGAACGCCTCCCGCTGCATCGTACTGCCCGGGTAGGCTCTGTACCAGGAACTGGTCCATTCCCATATATTGCCCGTCATGTCATGCACGCCATACGGGCTGGCGCCCTCAGGATAACTGCCAACTGGCACGCTACGGTACCGCGCGGTTTCCTCCGTATTGGCTTTGGCAGGATCAAATACGTTCCCCCATGGCCACAGCCGGCCATCCGTACCCCGCGCGGCCTTCTCCCACTCCGCCTCGGTGGGCAAACGCGTGCCAGCCCATCGGCAATAGGCGTCGGCGTCATACCAATCTGTATCGGTCACCGGATGGTCGGACTCACCCGGCAGTGGCTCACCGTCCTTCCAAGTAGCCGGGATATAGCCGTTGGTAGCCTCGGCAAATGCCTTCCATCGGGCGTTGGTCACTTCAAACTTATCGATGTAGAACCCCTTCACGTAGACTCGGTGCTGCGGAAGCTCATCCAACCCCACAGCGATGCCAAGCCGGCCGTCTTGAGGCGTGCTTCCCATTAGAAACCAGCCTGCGGGAATATACACCATACCCGGAGGAGCAGGGCGAAGGACAAAGGGTGACGGGTGAAGGGTAAAGCTTGAGCAAGCCTGCAGCGAGCCGCAGATCAGCAAAAAGCTCACGCCCCACGTTTGTGCGCTTTTTTTCTTCACCCTTTACCCCTGACCCGTTTACCCTGCATCCTTCGCGCACCGCAGCCCCTGATCCAGCAGATCGTGATGGGGAAACACCGCGTGCCGGTTGGCGCTTCGCGAGAAGGGAAGGCCTGGATTTCGCCAAGATCCTCCCCGCAGAACTTTAAACGTTTCCCCAAAAGTCGCCCGCCGAAGCTGGCTGCCGGGATACGGCAGATACCACGAACTGGTCCATTCCATGGTGTTCCCGGCCATGCCATGCACGCCATAGGGACTGACATCGGCGGAGGCCGCGCCCACCGGAGCCGTCCAACGAATTCCGCTTTCCGCCACGTTGGTCAACGACGGATCGAACCGATTGCCCCATGGCCACAGCCGGCCGTCCGTGCCCCGAGCGGCTTTCTCCCATTCGATTTCCGTGGGAAGCCGCTTGTTTGCCCACCGGCAATAGGCCTCGGCGTCGTACCATGACACGTCGATCACCGGATGATCGGCCTCCGGCCGCGGATAATCCGGATCCTTCCACACGCGTGGCGGCCTCGATCCGGTCGCCTCGACAAAGGTCCGATAGTGGCCCACTGTCACCTCATACTGATCGATCGAAAACGCTTTGACAAAGACGCGATGCTGAGGAAATTCATCCACCCCGATATCAATGCCCACCCGGCCGTCTTCCGGCCGGCTCCCCATCAGGAACCAACCACCGGGAACGTAGACCATCCCGGGCGGCGGCTGATGCGCCTCTCGGCCCATGATCGTCCCGAGCACCGAACAGGCGCTCAATGCCAGCATCAACAGGCCAAAAAGCAACCAGACCGGCATACTTCACGCCTATTGTGGATCCATGGCGCACCGAAACCCCACGGTTCGGTGCCGATAGTCCAGCGGCTGCGCAAGATTGCGGTTGGTGGCCCTGGCGTATGGCCCGGCGGGCGCCGCCCATGCCCCTCCCCGGCAGACCTTATACTGTTCGCCAAATGATGCGCGCTTCAGCGTGTTGCCCGGGTAGGCCTTGTACCATGACGAGGTCCACTCCGCCACATTGCCGCACAAATCATGAACTCCGTAGGGGCTCACGCCTTGAGGAAAACTTCCAACCTGGGCAAGCCAACCCAGTTCCGTTTCCAGCACATTGCACCGCGACGGATCAAACTGGTTCCCCCAAGGCCACGCACGGCCTTCGGTTCCCCGTGCCGCTTTTTCCCATTCTTCCTCAGTCGGGAGCCGCTTCCCTGCCCACTGGCAATAGGCCTCGGCATCATACCAGGTCACATAGACCACGGGATAGCGTTCATGGCCTTTGGGAACTTCATTGTCCGCCCAGGTATAATATTCCGGATCCTTGGGGTCACCGGGAGCCGGACGCCCCGTGGCCTTGATAAATCGGCCATACTGCAAATTGGTGAGCTCAAATTGATCAATGTGATAGCTATCGAGATAGACCTCATGTTGGGGCAGCTCATCCACGCCGATGTCGAAACCGACTTTTCCCTCTTTGCCCGTGCTCCCCATCACAAAGGCGCCGGCGGGGATCAAGATCATTCCATCCATCGATGCGGCCTGTTGGGCGCTTGTCAGCGCGGTGGAAGGCTGGGCCGCCCCCGCCGACGGCGGCCACGATTCAGTCGTCCCCACGCCCAGCGCACCCCAGAACGCCAGGAAGCACCCGGGCAGGTAAAAGCGCCAGCGTCGCCATGCTTCAGGCCCCGTGCGTGGCCGACCGGCACAATGTCGCATCCTCCGCCTCAACAGCCCGGTTCGGCAAAATCAACACAGGCAACCTGGGCTTGTCCGCCCGCGCACCAGAGTGACTCGCTCGCGTTGCTAAAAGCCACTGGATTTCCAGAGCCGTCCAGGGGCTGATAATGGCAGGTCGTCATCACATTCCCGTGGCAGCGCATGTTACACCGAAAGCGCGCCGGGGAGTTTGTCACATCAAAATACCACATGGGCCGGTCGGCCGTCACCCCGTCAATCGTCCCGCTACTCCCGAGGTGACCCACGTACGACGTCGGTCCCCCGCTTTCAAAATTGATCAGGTGAGTATTACTGATCCCGTCGGTAATCCCATCCTCGGAATCCGGCGGAAGCCCCACCGTCAAACCTGGCCCACACGAGCCTGGCGCGCCAAACCCGCAAACAGCCGTATCACTGCCCGCTCCGTAAATGGTATTTTGCGCCTCGGCGTTGCTGTGGACGTTGTAGTGGCATTCGTGGCAGTAGGCCCCGGTCCGCACTAAGTGGTACTGGTGAAGATTGGCATCCCACAAGGGATTCGTGGTTGGGCTCAGAGGATTGCCAAAGAAGCGCGTTTTGCTTGGATCGGTGCTGCAGCAGGTGTCGCCAAACGCCGTCCGGTCGTGGCACTGAAAGCAAAGGAGAAAGTTATTAAAATGATTGCCGGCCGGCGCATCCGGCCCCGGCGGACTATTAAAGCCATTCGCGGTAAATCGCCTGCCCGGGTTGGCCACATCCGTGTTATACGGAGCCCGCAAAATACGGACATGATTGGAGCCATGCGGGCCGATCGGCTCGCTCACGCGCGGAGCAATGCCGGTGATCCCAGTATAATTTGACAGCAGAACCGCGTTCGGCGAACGATCCCCGACGCGAAGATTGGACTCCGTCAACGGCCCTAGAAACCTCGACTCGGCGAGCGCAGTCCCTTTGTTATACGCATCATAGTAATCGTTGTTATGGCAATCCGTGCATTGCATCGTCAGGCTCAGCAGATCAGTGGGCGTGCTGAGTCCGAATGCGGTCCGCAACTGGTTAAACATCTGGGTGGTGGCATTTCGGCCCGGAGCCACAACCGGGTGAAAGGCTTTATGCCTTCCAGGCCCGATTTGCGCTCCGCCCGCGGCAAATCCGCTGCCGCTCAGCACTCCGGTATTCGGACTTCTCACCCCGCCGGTAAAGCCGTCGGGGCTGGAGGCCGTGCTTGGGCTGAGTTCCAGCCGCTTATTGCTAAACCCTTTCATGCTCAGATTGACATCCAGCGGCGACGCGTCCTGCGGGTTTGAGCGCCATTGCGTGCTCAAGGGAAAGTCGTCGCCTGCGAAGAGCGCCGGCACACTGTTGCCGTGGCAACGGAAACAGACTTCATGCACATAGGGCTCGCGGTTGCAAGGGGCCGGATCGCACGTGCCCGCAGGCACATCAACGCCCACGACCTGGCCGTTATGCGTGATTCCCTTCATCCCCTTGATCCGTCCCGCCGGATGCGTGCTGGGATTAGTGACCTGATGGGGGTTGTGACAATCAACACACTCGATATGCCGTGTGTCGATCGTATCAGGATGCGACAGGCCCGGATCAAACTCATTTTGAGCGCCCGGGGGAACCACCGACGCATATTGCACGCCCTCCTGCGGCCGCTTCACGAAAAAGGGCTGATGATTGCGCGAGCCGGTTTCGGTGAGCGCGTTATCATCCAGCTTGAGATTCATGCCGCTGCCACAGTTGACCTGATTGGCGCAATTGGCCGGGCCGGTCAGGTGATGATCCTTGGCAAACTGACTGTAGATGTCCGGCGCGATCCGCGTGCCGAACCCGCTCAGAAACCCGGTGTTGGCGCCGGCCGGCAACGGCGGGTTTGGGTAGCCTTTCGGGGCGGGTTGAATGACGAGGCCCGCGCCAGAGCTCGGTCCCGGCGAGTGACAAAGATAACAGGTATTCTCAACCGTATCCGCTCCGCCCGGCGCA
>CAZJRH010000020.1:0-15559 GCA_964548215.1 uncultured Nitrospirota bacterium | reverse complement strand
GACACGACCAGGCGATTCACAACCTCTTTGAGGCGATTCGCAGATTGCTGAATCCGCCGGAACTCACGCCGAAAAAGATTGGGTTTCATGTGAAGGAACAAACCCCGCGCTACGGCCCGCGCCGGCACGTGGGACAGGCCTGACCGGATGGTTTTTCTACCTATTCCCCTCTCCCCCTGGTGGGAGAGGGGAAGGGTGAGGGGGATTTCTCGGATATGCAAAGAGATATTGGAAGGGCGATTCATAAACCACCCTTGTTGATGCGATCCATTTGAAATCACAATTTGTGATATCAAAGAAAGGACGGGATGGCGATGGACAACCTGATGCCCATTGAACAGATCGAGCCACGGATATTCCTTGTTCGCGGCCATAAAGTCATGCTGGATGCCCATTTGGCGGAGATGTATGGGGTACAAACACGGGTATTAAACCAGTCAGTCAAACGGAATATTGAAAGGTTTCCGGAAGATTTTATGTTCCGTCTCACCCGTGACGAGATCAGGGGGATATCACAACTTGTGACATCCTCACCACAACACCGGAATCTGAAATATTTCAAGAGCGTCACGGTCTTCACGGAGCACGGCGTGTCCATGTTGTCCAGTGTGCTGAACAGCCGCCGTGCAATCCAGGTCAATATCCAGATCATGCGGACGTTTGCCAAGCTACGGGCGATGGTCTCCGCGAACAAGGATTTAACGCGTCGCCTGGATGAATTGGAGAAAAAGTACGATACCCAGTTTAAGGTCGTCTTCGATGCGATACGGGAACTGATGACGCCGCCGAAATCCGGTCCGAAGCGAATCGGGTTTTATGTGAAGGAACAAACCCCGCGCTACGGCCCGCGCCGGCACGTGGGACAGGCGTGACCGGATGGTTTTTCTACCTATTTCCCTCTCCCCTGGAGGGAGAGGGGAGGGTGAGGGGGGCCTGCCCACCGATAGGCAGGCGGCGGATGTTGCAATGCAAGACCTCGTGGGTGTTACTCGATGTCAAAGTAAAGACCTGACCCTGAGCCTTTCGGAACGGCAGCGCAAACGTCTCAAAGGGTTGTCCCCGGTCGAGGAAAGCCGGGTCATCCGGACCGAGATTCTAAAAGATTCCGCCCTATCCCGACTCTGGAAAACCGCCCGGCGGACGGCTGTTTCAAGAGGGTCCCGGACGTCGAGGTAGTCACTATTCACGTCCTTTGACGAACAGATTTATCGCTGATACCGATGATGATCAGCCGTCGGATCGGTCACAGTGCCGGAAGGATGGAAGAGGAAAAATCTTTCAGGAGAGAATAGAAAAACACGTGATGTCAAAGTAAAGACCTGACCCTGAGCCTTTTTAGAAGAAAGGATATACCCTGATGAAGAGTCTAATCCCCGCCGAGCGAATCGAGCGCTGTATTCATCTTGTGAGAGGGCAGCGAGTGATATTGGCGGCCGATCTTGCCAAACTGTATGGCGTGGTCACGTGGCGGTTGAACTAACAGATCAAACGCAACAAAAATCGCTTCCCTGGGGATTTTGTGTTCCAACTGACGCCTGAAGAGGATAAGGTTTTGACCTCGCAAATTGCGAGGTCAAAACCGGGACGAGGCGGAAGAAGGACGTTATCCCATGCCTTCACTGAGCATGGAGCGATCATGGCCGCGATGGTGTTGAACAGCCCCCAGGCCGTGGCCATGAGCGTTCAGGTCGTTCGGGCATTTGTCCGACTACGAGAGCTGCTGGCCTCGAACAAGGAGCTCGCCCAAAAGCTGGCTGAATTGGAACGCAAATTAGAGGGACACGACCAGGCGATTCACAACCTCTTTGAGGCGATTCGCAGATTGCTGAATCCGCCGGAACTCACGCCGAAAAAGATTGGGTTTCATGTGAAGGAACGAACCGCGCGCTACGGCCCGCGCCGCCTCGTGGGACAGGCATGATGAGAACAGATGCCTGTAGGGGCGCTTTGCAAATCGCCCGATAATCTCTGGCCGGCGGCGGATGTTGGAATGCAAGACCTGACCATCATGGTCGTGCTTAGCCGTCGGATCAGTCACAGTGCCGGAAGGATGGAAGAGGAAAAATCTTTCCGGAGAGAATAGAAAAACACTTGATGTCAAAGTAAAGACCTGACCCTAAACTTTCGAGTCCGATCCGCTCGCGCTAATGCGTGTCGTACGAAAGAACAGGTGACTTTTTGCTGGTGTTGGTGTATAGATGAGGCCGATGTAGCCGGAGTTTCATGTCGCGCGGCGCCCGTATCGTGAGGCGAGGCCTATGACACGGATCATGCGGGTTCTTTCGTTTACTCTGATTTTTTCCCTCCCGGGCTATGCCCAAGCCCAAACCGCTACCTACCATCTCCACAAGGAAGCCTCCACCACCAGCGGTCTTTATCAACTTAAAACGGCTGGGCCGGATGGTGGCTCCACTTCCATTAACTCCACCAGTCTAAACGGACAACCTGTCGGTGAGTATCTCATTAAGGCGTTTGATACGCAGGCGGGTGTTCCTAACGCCTCGGGTCTGATCCCGGCCGGGTCAACCGTGACCTTCACCCTCTGGATGGATAAATCGAACAATAATGGGACGATCTACCCCCGGGCCAAACTCAATCTCAATAGCGCTGCGGGTGCCTCGCTCTGCATGGCGACAGGGCCGACAGCCCTCACCACGAGCACCACGAAATACACCTTGGCCTGCACGACCGGCACGGCCGTGACCATGGCTACGACGGACCGGTTCTATCTCTGGACCGGTATCAATATGACGGCGGGAGTCGGCAGTAACAACACCACGGCCAGAATACGGATCGAAGGAACCCTGAACGGGAATTACGACTCGCAGATTGTTGTCCCCTTGCCGGTTGTTGTTCCAACCATCAGCGCTCTTTTACCGACTTTGGGACCAGTGGGCACTTCGGTAACAATCAGCGGGTCTAACTTTGGTGCCACCCAGGGCACCAGCACTATCACTTTCAACGGTACAGGGGCCACACCCAGCAGCTGGAGTAACACTGCAATCGTTGCTCCGGTTCCTATGGGTGCAACGACCGGACTGGTTGTCGTGACGGTTGGGGGCAACGCCAGCAATGGGGTGAGCTTCACCGTGAATCATCCCATTACCTACGTGTATGACGAGTTAGGGAGACTGGCCGGCGCAGTTGATCCGGCCGGGGAAACGGCCATCTATGCCTATGATGCTGTAGGCAACGTTCTATCGATCTCGCGCCAAAGCTCAGCAACCGTCTCAATCATTGAGTTTATCCCAAACAGCGGACCGGTGGGAGCGATCGTGACCATCTATGGGACGGGGTTTTCCACCACGGCAAGTCAGAATACGGTGGCATTTAACGGCGTTGCAGCAACCGTGACCTCCTCGAACAGCACACAGATTGTCGCCAGCGTGCCGTTCGGGGCTACCACAGGTTCCATCAGTGTCACCACACCGTCGGGTTCGGCCACCAGCGGCACATCCTTTCTCGTGACAGCCTCCACAGGAGCACCCACGATCACAGAATTTACCCCTACCAACGGGACTTTGGGAACTGCTGTGACCATTACTGGGACCAATTTCGATACGACCCCGAATAGCAACAAGGTCGCCTTCAATACGACTTATTCTATTGTTAGTTCTGTGACAGCCACAACGATTACAACCTCTGTTCCTTCGAATGCAACCTCCGGCCGCATTTCAGTTGCCACGCCATACGGCAATGCCATGAGTACGGAGGACTTCATTGTTCCCCCGGCTCCCTATGTACCTGCTGACGTGCAAGTGATCGACCGCATGGCCATAGGCGGCACCAAGACCGTCACGATTACTACACCCAACAGGATTGCGCTAATTCTTTTTGATGGAAGCGCCGGTCAGAGGATCAGCCTAAGGATGAGCAGCGTGACAATTCCCGCCAGTTACGTCACGCTCTATAATCCCAATGGAACCACTTTAGCGACGACAACCGGCGGTGTCGGCACCAGCGGCGCCTTTATCGACACGCAGACGCTCCTGGCGACTGGGACCTACACCATCCTGGTGGATCCTTCCAGTAATTACACAGGGAGCATGATGCTCACGCTCTACGAGGTGCCGGCGGATGTGACGGGGACGATCGTGCCAGGCGGGGCCGCCGTGCCGGTGGCGATCACCACGCCGGGGCAGAATGCGCGCCTGACGTTTACCGGTGCCGCGGGGCAGCGGATCAGCTTCAATATGAGTGGCATCACAATCGCCGTGAGCGATGCTTACATCTATAATCCCGATGGGAGCACTCTAACATCGAAGAGTGTGGGGATTCCGCCTTCCAGCTCATTTATCGACACGCAGACGCTGCCGGCGACTGGGACCTACACCATCCTGGTGGATCCTTCCAGTAGCTACACGGGCAACATGACGCTCACGCTCTACGAGGTGCTGGCGGATGTGACGGGGACGATCGTGCCAGGCGGGGCCGCGGTGCCGGTGGCGATCACCACGCCGGGGCAGAATGCGAGCCTGACGTTTAGCGGCACGGTGGGGCAGCGGGTGAGCTTAAACATAACTAACATCGTAACAATCCCTATAAGCACCATCTACATTTATAACCCCGATGGGACCACCTTAGTCTCGAAGAGCGTTAACACGCCCCCCTCCAGTGCCTTCATTGATGCCCAGACGCTGCCGGTGACCGGAACCTATACGATTTTCGTGAACCCTTATGGTAGCTACACGGGCAGCATGACGCTGACGCTCTACCAGGTGCCGGCGGACGTCACGGGCACCATTACGATCGGAGGGTCTACGGTTCAAGTCACCATTACCGTGCCAGGTCAAAATGGTAGTCTGACCTTCAATGGAACCTCGGGACAACAGGTCACAGTCCGCGTGACGAACAACACCATGAGCACCGTCACGGTGAAACTGCTGAAACCCGATGGCACGACGCTCACTTCCAAAACTTCAAGCAGCAGCAATTTTAACTTGACGACGCAGACTCTGCCCACCACAGGCACTTATACGATCACGATTGACCCCAGTGAAGCCAATACGGGCAGTATGAAGGTGAGTGTGACGAGTCCATGACGGTGCATAGACAGAAAGACGTGGGTAATTGGCGAGTAACCATGAGAACGCACACCCGTTTGTGCTTCATTCTCGGCTTGGGTCTCAGCGTGATCCTTGGCTTCCTGCTTCCTTCAGCTTCCGATCCCCAGGATACTGGCTCCGTGATCGTCCCCGGCCAGACCGCCACGCTACTGCCGGATGGCCGATGGCTGATTATCGGCGGAGAAGGATCGAAGGGGCCAATGGCCACGGCCCTCATTTGGGACCAGCGCACTCAGACCAGCACCCCGATCGAAGATACGCTGCTCTACCCGAGAGCCTATCACACCGCGACGCTATTGCCGGATGGGACTGTCCTAGTTCTTGGAGGGGTAGGGCCATATGGTCAGATCGTTAATTATCCGGAACGATTGAACCTGGAATGGCACCGGTTTGAAGCGCTGCCGGCCGATGGTTTAACGCCCCGGGCCTACCATACAGCGACCCTCTTGACGGACGGCCGCGTGCTAATCGCTGGAGGTGTATCCGCCGCAGATGAAACGCTTGGAGAGGCCGAATTGTGGAATTTCCGAGCAGAAACTACCGAAGCTCCGTCGATCAGGCTGCTTACCCCACGGTCTCGCCACAGTGCGATCTTTCAGGCTGACGGCACGGTGCTGTTGTGGGGTGGAGTGAACCAGCAAGACCAAGCCCTGAACAACGGCGAGATCTATGATCCTGCGACACAACTTTTTACTGCAGTGGGGAGTATGCCGCCTGGGCCGACTATTCCTGACACCCAAACGCCATTTGTGGATGCCTCGCTTCCGGTTGATGGCGCAAAAAATGTCCCGATCAAGGATATTTTGATTGCGCTGCGTTTCTCAGAACCGATGCGTGTGCAGACCGTCAATGCGGCCACGGTCACGCTTTCCGGTCCTGAGGGCACATTGAAGGCCAGCAGAATCCCAGCCGAAGGCGGCTTGCTGGCCTTCATGACACCGGCGCAGCCCCTGCTGTCTGGTGCCACCTATACGGTCTCGCTGAATGGCCCTACCGATCAAGCCGGCCTTCCACTGGCTATGACCACGATTACATTTACGACTGTCAAGGATGAGCAGTTCCTCGTAACGGACAATGAAGGATGGATCCCTGATGTGGAGAACTTCGGGGGCAACTGGCGGAGTGGTCGCCCTGATTCTCCATGGCAGACGCTTCCGCCATTACAGGCCGAACCTGGCGTCACTGCACTGGCTGGGCAGGTCTTGACCCTGAATGGTCGGCCACTGGCCAACGTGACCCTGTCCGTTGAGAACAAATTGACCCGGACGGATGACTCTGGACGCTTTCTCCTCAGGTCAATTCCATTCGGATCGCAAGTGATTGTGATTGATGGCCGCCCAGCCACTCGCCCTGGCAGGACATATGGCCTGTTTGAGGCTGGAGTAAACGTCATCGAGGGGCAGACAACCGTCTTGCCCTACACGATTTGGATGCCGATTATTGATTCGGCCCACGCCATCAGAATCCCTTCGCTGACGGCAACAGAAGTCGTCGTCACCACGCCGCGGATTCCGGGCTTGGAGGTGCATATTCCTCCACAGACCGTGATTCGCGACCGCGATGGACAGGTGGTGACGAGTGTCAGCATTACCCCGATTCCGGTGGATCGTCCCCCGTTCCCACTGCCATCTGGCGTGCAGGTGCCAATTTACTTCACGGTTCAACCTGGTGGCGCCAACATCGAGACCCTGAGCAGCACTATTCAACACGGGGCCCGAATCATCTATCCCAACTACACCAAAGAGCCTCCCGGCGCCCGGATCAGCTTCTGGAATTATGAGCCGAGCGGGCAGGGATGGTACGTCTACGGGCAGGGCACGGTGACTTCGGATGGGAAGCAGATCATTCCGGATCTCGGAGTAGCCATTTACAAGTTTACCGGTGCGATGATTTCTGCCGGTCCTCCTCCACCCCCTACCGGGCCCCCTCCTGGAAATAACACAACGGATGGCGAGCCGGTGGATCTGGCGACAGGCCTCTTTGTCATGACCAAGACCGATCTCCATCTGCCGGATCTTCTCCCGATCGCGTTGACACGAACGTACCGGCAGGGAGACACGATTTCCCGTCCTTTTGGGATCGGAGCAACTCACCCATATGAGATCTATCTCGTCCGCGAAGGAACCCAATACCAGGACGCCGATCTGATTCTACCGGACGGCGGGCGGATTCATTACACGCGTATCTCGCCAGGTACCGGTTTTATCGGTGCCGTGTATGAGCATACCACGACCACGACGAAATTTTACAAATCTCAGCTCACATGGATTGGGGGTCTAATTGGCTACTGGGAACTCACACTAACGGATGGCACGGTGTACGTGTATGGCGATTTAAGGCCCCTTCAGGCGATCCGGGACCGATACGGGAATCAAATCACCCTCACCCGAGCCAACGGAGACTTTGGGAATATTACCAAGATCACTTCACAAAATGGCCGGTGGATCGAGTTTGCCTATGATGCCAGCGATCGCATTACCCAGGCCAAGGACAACATGGGGCGCGTGGTCAGCTATACCTATGATGCCAGTGGAAGGCTCATCAAAGTAATAGACCCCAAGGGGGGGACCACGGAATATACGTATGATACCTCTCACCGGATGCTCACGCTCAAGGATGTTCGGGGGATTGTCTTTCTCACGAATGTCTACGATGCCAATGGCCGCGTGAGCCTGCAGACGCAGGTGGATAACTCGACCTATCAGTTCACTTATACGCTGGACGGCAACGGCAAGGTGACTCAGACTGACGTGACCGATCCGCGGGGGAAGATCAGGCGGACGACATTCAATGCCAACGGTTACACGCTAACTGACACACGGGGGCTCGGCCAACCGGAGCAGCAGACGACGACCTATGAACGGCAGACGGGGACCAATTTCATCTCGTTGGTGACTGATCCCTTGGGGCGCAACACGACCTATGTTTATGACGCGAAGGGGAATGTAACCAGCATCACCAGGCTTTTCGGAACTCCCGATGCCGTGACGACCACCTTGACCTATGAACCCATCTTGAGCCGAATGACCAGCCTCACGGACCCGCTGGACCATACCACGACCTTTACATATGATCTTCAGGGCAATCTGACAGCCGTGACCGATCCGCTGGGTCACCAAACGACGTTGTCTTATGCCGTCAGTCAGCCAACCGCCATCACCGATCCCTTGGGAAACACCACCCAGTTTACTTATGATCAGGGAGAGCTGGCGAGGGTCACCGATCCGCTCGGAAACAGCACGACCCGAGTGACCGACAGTGTCGGCCGGCTGATGAGCTTGACCAATTCCCTGGGCAACCTGACCCGCTATGATTATGACGCGCTCAATCGCCTCACCGCCGTGCACGATCCCTTGGGAGGGGTGACCGCCTTTTCCCATGATCCTAATGGCAACCTGCTTAGCGTGACCGATGCGCGCAATGGCGTGACCAGCTACACCTACAACAGCATGAATCGCCTGGCGAGCCGGACGGATCCGCTCTTGGCCGCCGAGAGCTACCTGCACGATGGCAATGGGAACCTGACCACCTTTACCGACCGCAGAGGCCAGACCACCAACTTTACGTATGATGCCCTCAACCGTCGCACGCAGGCAGCCTATGCGGATAGCTCAACCACGATATACACGTATGACGCCGGGAATCGCCTTACGCAAATCGTGGACTCGGTCTCGGGGACCATTACCCTGACCTATGACAACCTCGACCGCCTGACTCAAGAGACCACTCCGCAGGGTACCGTGAGCTACACCTATGATGCGGCAGGTCGAAGAACGAGTATGACGGTGGCCGGACAACTGACGGTCACTTACACGTACGACAACGCGAATCGTGTAACGGCGATCTCTCAGGGGTCATCGAGCGTCTCGTTTGCTTACGATGCCGCAGGCCGCCGCACCGCCGTGACCTTGCCCAATGGTGTCGTTGAAGAATATGCTTACGACATAGCCTCTCGTTTGACCGGGATTACTTACAAACAGGGCACGACCACCTTAGGCAACCTCACGTATACCTATGATGCCTCCGGAAATCGGACCCAGATTGGGGGAAGCTGGGCACGAACGGGCCTACCGCAGACAGTGAGTTCCACTACGTACAACGCGTCCAATCAGCTCACGAGCTGGGGTGGAGTTCCGCTGACCTATGACGCCAATGGAAATCTCGCCAATGATGGCACCAAGAGCTACACGTGGGATGCCAGGAACAGGATGAGCTCCATGACGGGAGCGAGTTTTGTGTATGATCCATTAGGCCGAAGGATCACGAAGATCGTGAGTAGTGTCTCAACGAGTTACCTCTATGATGGTCAGAGCCCGGTGCAGGAAGGCGGCGCCAACCTGCTGACCGGCCTAGGGGTGGATCAATACCTCACGCGCACGGATTCGGCGGGAGCCCGATCTTTCCTGACGGATGCCCTGGGTTCGACTGTGGCTTTGACAGACCCCGCTGGTACCGTGCAGACCCAGTACACCTACGAGCCCTTTGGCAAAACCACTACCACCGGAGCAACGTCTACCAATTCGCTCCAGTACACTGGCAGGGAAAATGATGAAACAGGGCTGTATTATTATCGGGCAAGGTATTATTCATCAGCGTTGCAGCGGTTTATTAGTGAAGATCCCATCGAGTTTGGTGGAGGGGATTACAATCTATACGCATACGTATTCAACAATCCGACAAATAAGACGGATCCATCAGGTCAGATAGCAATCGCCATCCCAATTTTTGGCGGTGCGGCAATTGATGCTTTAGCCTCTGTGGCCGGAGCTTTAGGCGGTGCACTCGGAGGAGCGATACTAGGCGATATATTGTCTAATATAATGGAATCTCGGGCTCAGAATGATCCCTTTAGTTTTCCAAGAGTGGTAGATCCGGGCCGTGACTGTAATGGTAAGTGCAATCCGTGCCCTCCGAATAGCCCGCCGTGGACACATACCCATAAAGATGGAACCACAAATACCCATCAAATAATATGGCACCAAGATATAAGAACCTGTAAATGTTATTCTGAAAGAACTCACTGATGAATGATGTTACACAAATTCTAAATCGTTATCGAGAATGTGTGAGGAACCTTTGGAATATATATTTCATTAATCATGGGTCTTTAACGGTAGACTGGGATCTTGCTGATGAGTATGAGAGGATATGCACAAAATTATTCACCTTGTTGGTTCTGAATCGCGTTGGCAAGAATGAACATAGTAAATCACTGGTTTTTAATCAGTCCTCCGAACCGCTCTCTTTCTTTCGCGTGGTGCCCTCTGCGGAAGGTGGTGTGCCCATTCAGGTAAGTCGAGAAAGAAATGATTTTACATATTGGGACTATCCAATTAAGTCGATTAAGCCAGATGAAGCGGATATGAGATTTATTGATTTCTTTAATTTTGGTTTGTTGGATTTTAGAGAGTTTAAGTATTGTAGAGTGCGAATAGTTGGTTCAAAAGTGAATGCAGATTTAGTTGGTCGAGATGCACTCCTTGAATGTGATCATATTATCATTCTGTTTGATGATCTCGCCTAGGAACGCGATTGGCGATTTGGATGGCGCCTCCCCCCATAAAACTAGTCCAATCGCCGCTGAAGGAAGTTGGTATCCTGAGGTCCTCCCAAGAGAAGGACAACCTGATTTCAATCAACTGCCCCGCATCCCGTCGATCAGGATCTGTGCGATCTCCGGCCGGGTGAATTCAGCCGGCGGCATCTGGCCGGCCCGGAGCATCTCGCGCACCTTGGTGCCGGAGAGAATGATGTGGTGGCCGGCATCATGCGGGCAGGTTTTCGACGACGTGATGCCCAGACATTTCCGGCAATAGAAGGTGTGGTCGAAGAAGAGCGGCCGGATCCCCAGTTCCTCCTCCGTAAACTCGAAGAAAATCTGCTGGGCGTCGTACGTGCCGTAATAGTTGCCGACGCCGGCGTGGTCCCGCCCGACGATGAAATGGGTGCAGCCGTAGTTTTTTCTCGCCAGGGCGTGAAAGATCGCCTCGCGGGGGCCGGCGTAGCGCATGGCGGCCGGAAAGACCGAGAGGATCGTCCGGTCCTTGGGGTAGTAGTTATCGAGCAGCGCGGTGTAGCAGCGCATCCGCAGCTCGGCCGGCAGGTCGTCGCCCTTCACTTCGCCCACGATGGGGTGCACGATCAGGCCGTCGACTGTTTCAAGTGCGCACTTTTGAATATACTCATGCGCCCGGTGAATCGGATTGCGCGTCTGAAAGCCCACGATCCGCTTCCATCCCTTTTCGGCGAAGAGCTGCCGGGTCTGGGCCGGGTCCAGATGGTGGTTCGGAAATTGTTTGGGGATTGTTCGTTGTAAGAGGTCGATTTTGCCGCCGGCCAGCAGCTCGCCCTGGTTCAACAGGACGGCGACGCCGGGGTGCGCCTGGTCTTCGGTGCGATAGACCCGCTTGGCTTCTTCATGCCGGTCGTAGCTGTAGAGTTCCTCGAGGTGCAGGATGGCGACCAGCGCCCCCCCGGCGTTGCGAAGCGCCACGGGATACCCTTCCCGCAGGGAGGCCGCCTCCGTCCGGCCGATGGCCAGCGTGATGGGCAGCGACCAGGGCAGGCCGTTGGCCAGCCGCATCTCCTGCACGACGGCGCGATAGTCGGCCTGGGTCAAAAATCCCTGCAGCGGACTGAAGGCGCCGGTGGCGATCAGCTCCAGATCGGAGAGTGTGCGGGCCGACAGGGTCAGGGAGGGAAGTTTGTTTGCCTCCCCGGTCCAGAATTGTTGTCCCTCATCCTGTAGCACGCGATTGATGAGACTGCCGCCGTGCGGAATTGACTGACGTAGCATTTCGGGTCCGTTCGTTGGGGGTTAGTCGCCGGGACTGTCCAGCGGCGCGGCCTGCGCGGAAGCTGAGGCCGGCTCTCCGGCGATCTGCTCGTAGTAGGCGTGACAGGCGCCGGCCAAGGCTCCCACGGCGTGCACGTACTGCCGCGCCTCAGTCATTGTGAGGGGGGCCGCGCCCCGTTGCCGGCGGGATTCCTCGACGGCGCTCCAGAGTTCACGGGGGATCCGGCCCGATGCAACGAGGCGCGTGTCGAATTCCTTCAGCGCTTCTTCATAGGTGAGCGGTTCCACCTCTTCCATCGTCAGCAGCGCCTTGGCGGCGGCCACCAGCGCCAGGTCGGCCCGCGTGACGGCGTCGAAGGGGCGGGTTTTCTGCAGCAGGACGCGCGCATGAGCCAGCTCATACGCGTTGTCTTCGAAATGCTGCGCAATGAAGTTGACCGCGACGCTGCCGCACTCGCCGGCGCCGATCTCGCTCATGCTGTAGTTCTGGTCGTCTTCCCAGTCGTGGAAGAGCGCTTCGTCGGGTCGGTCGCCGGCGGCCTTGGCAAACGGCGTCAACTCCTGCTGGGCGCGGATCTTGCCCAGGCGGTCGACGTACTCCAGGAACGATTCCCCGTCGCGCCGCTCGGCGCGATAGAGTTTCAGCAAATGGCGGACCACGTCGGGCACCCGCTTGGCCGGGAATTTCAGGGCGAATGTCTGGCCGAATTGCACGCCGCCGGGCGTGAGCCGGCCGCCCAGATGCAACTGGTAGGCGGGCAGCAGCCGGCCGTCGATCTTGTGCGCCAGGCCGTGAAAGCCGATTGACGCGATGTGATGCTGGGCGCAGGAGTTCGGGCAGCCGCTGACTTTGATCGTGATTCGACGGATCTGCTCATCCTGCTCGCCCTCCCGTCGGAGCTGCTCGGCCAGCACTCGGCCCAAGCCCTTGGAGGCGGTGATGCCCAGGCCGCAGCTGTCGGTGCCCGGGCAGGCGACGACGTCGGCGATCTCATTGGCGCTCTCCAGCGCCAGCCCCTGTTCGGTCAGCGCGTGGTGCAGGGCCGGCAGCGACGATTCCTCGACGTCGCGAAAGACCAGATTTTGCTCCTGCGTCGTCCGGAGCTGGCTGTGGGCGAACCAGTCGGCAATATCGGCCACGGCCCGCAGGCCGGCCGCGGTGATGTCGCCGATGACCAGGCGGATCTGCACGCTGTACAGGCCGGGCTGGCGCTGGGCGATGACGCTGCGCGAACGCCAGGCCGCCCAGCCGGGGCCATGCTCGGTCTTGGCGGCCGGACTGTCGTTGAACGAGACCGGCGCCGTCCGCGGGTGGCGGGCGACCGTGCGCAGCACGTGGGGCAGGGCCGGGGGCCGGCTCTGCTTGATGACTTGGAATTCGTTTTTGTAGAGTCGATAAAATTCCTCGAAGCCGATTTTCTCGATCAGGAATTTGATGCGGGCCAGGCTCCGATTTTTCCGGTTGCCGAAGCGGCTGAACACACGCAGCACCGCCTCGCATGAGGGCAGCAGGTCGACCGGGAGAAGAAATTCCTCGAGCAGGTAGGGCCGCTTGGGGCTGGGGCCCAAGCCGCCGCCGACGATCACCCGGAAGCCCAATTGCTCGCTGCCGTTGGCGCCGGCGACAGCCGCCGTGACGCCGAAGTCATGGATCCCCGTCATCGCGGGGTCGTGGGTGACGCAGCCGGAGAAGGCAATCTTGAATTTCCGGGGCAGATCCTCGCAGATGGGATTGCGCAGGAAGAAGCCGGCGGTGGCCAGTGCGTAGGGCGTGACGTCGAAGAGCTCGTCCGGACAGACGCCGGCCAGCGGGCAGGCGGTGACGTTGCGTACGGTGTTGGCGCAGGCTTCCCGCGTCGTCAGGCCGACGGCGGCCAGTTCGCGCAGCAGCGCCGGGACCCGTTCCAATTTCACGAAGTGGAGCTGGATGTCCTGGCGGGTGGTGACATGGCTCACGCCGGTCGCGTACGTCTCGCTGATCTGCGCGATCGTCCGGGTCTGCTCGGCGGTCAGCGCCCCGAACGGGATCTTGATCCGGACCATCTGCACGCCGGGCTGGCGCTGGCCGTAGACGCCCTGCTTGAGGCGGAACCGTTTGAAGGCGTCGGGGTCGGCTTCCCCGCTGAGAAATTTCCGCGCCTGGGTTTCAAACCGATCGATTTCGGTTTGAAGCTCCTCCGGCGTCGGAAGGGGGATGGTGGTTTCCTGCTCCATGATCGTGATCAGTCACACGGCCCCGCACGTGAGAGGGGGCTATTTTGAGGCTTGGCCGTCCTGCCGTCCCGCCGCGGTCGTGGTTTCCGGCTCGGGCAGGATCGGGCATGTGGCTCCGCAATGCAGCCCGCACTCATCCTTTTTGAAACCTTTCCATCGGCCGGATCTGGGATCTTCGCCCGGCTTCACCTGCGACGTGCAGGGGACGCAGCCGATGCTCGGATAGCCCTGCTCGTGCAGGGGATTGTAGGGGACGTTGTTGGCCTTGATGTAGTCCCACACCATGGCCTCTGTCCACTTGGCCAGCGGATTGACCTTCACAAGTCCGAACTTTTTGTCCAATTCCACAATGCCGGAATTGGCCCGGGCCGGCGTCTGGTCGCGGCGAATGCCGGTGATCCAGGCCTGGAGGCCCGACAAAAATTTCGAGAGCGGCTGGACCTTGCGGATGTTGCAGCACAGATCGGGATCGCGCTCCCAGAGATTGGGGCCGTGTTCGGCTGCCTGCTCGTCCAGCGTCAGGGTGGGCAGCAATTGGATCGGATTGATGTTGTACTTTTTGATGACGGCGTCGCGCAGCTCGTACGTTTCCTTGAAGAGGACGCCGGTATCCAGATAAAAAACCCGGGTCTGGGGGGCGACTTTGGAGAGCATGTCCACCAGCGCCATGTCGTCGGCGCCCAGGCTGCAGGCCAGGGCGATATCGGAGGTGAACCGCTCGGTCGCCCAGCGGAGCACTTGCTCCGGCTCTTTGTCCTCAAAAGAATCGCTGATGAGTTTGAGATCGTCCCCGGAGAGCCGGACCAACACGGCATCGGTCAACGTGGGGGCCGACCCATTATGCGATGGAATCATTCAAAGGCCTCCTGCTTGGCGAAGTGGACGGGTACGGTGAAGGTTGATGGGGTCTCATGGCCCGGGTTGGAGATGGTGACCACCCGGTGCCGGACCGCCTTGGTTTTCTCGCACAGGTCGTGCAAGGTGGTGTTATCAAGCACCTGATAAATCGCCCGCTGGATGTCCTGCCAGACGCTGCGCACGGCGCAGGTCGGCTCCAGCGAGCAGGCGAAATGATCGTCCCCGGAGACGCAGGCATACGGCGCCACCGGCCCCTCCGTCAATTCAAGAATCTCTCCAAAGGTAATCTGTTTGGGTTCTTTGGCCAGCCGATAGCCGCCGTGCGATCCCCGCATGCTGTTGACCAGGCCGGCCCGTTTGAGCGAGGCGATGATTTGTTCAAGAAAACTATGAGGAATATCAAGCTCTTCTGCCATTTCGTGGACTGTAACGGGACCTTTGGCGCCATGGCAGGTCAGGTAGAGGAGCGCCAGCACGGCATTTTCTGTTTTCGCTGAGAAATGCATGGGTTCTACAATCCCTACTAAATTGATCGGAATTGATGTATTACCTATACCAGACCATGCTTTTGGCTGTCAAGTCCTTTTTGCCTGAAAATGGTAGTGGGTCAGTTTCAAGGTTTCAG
>CAZJRH010000019.1:0-6895 GCA_964548215.1 uncultured Nitrospirota bacterium | reverse complement strand
CCCGATCGGGCGGAATATATCCGGACGATCGTGGCGGAAATGCAGCGGATCGTCGGCCAGCTGTTCTGGCTGGGCACGCAGGCGCTCGACATCGGGGCGATGACGATCTTTTTCTGGACGTTCCGGGAGCGGGACGTGCTGCTCAATCTGTTCGAGGCGCTCTGCGGCGCGCGCCTGACGGTCAGCTATTTCCGCGTCGGCGGCGTCGACGTGCAGGGCGACCTGACGCCCGAGATGATCCGGACGCTGCGGGCGTTTCTCACGGAGTTTCCGGCCAAGCTGGAAGAGTATGAAGGGTTGCTGGCCGAGAATCGGATCTGGCTGGCCCGGACCAAGGGCATCGCGCTGATCTCGGCTGAGGATGCCATCAGTTTCGGCCTGACGGGCCCGCCGCTGCGGGGTTCGGGCGTCAATTACGATATCCGCAAGGCGGAACCCTACAGCGTCTATGACCGCGTGGAGTGGGAGGTGCCGGTGGGGCGCCACGGCGATACGTACGATCGCTATTGGGTCCGGATGCAGGAGATGCGGCAGAGCGCCCGGATCATCAGCCAGTGCCTGGACCAACTACCGGGCGGGCCGATTCTGGCCGAAATCCCTGGCGTCACCTATCCCCCTCGGGACAAGGTGATGACCGACATGGAAAGCATGATCCATCACTTCAAGGTGGCTTGTTATGGCTTCGACACGCCGCCCGGCGAGGTCTATTGCGCGACCGAGACACCCAAGGGCGAGCTGGGCTTTTATATCGTCAGCGACGGCCGCAACAAGCCCTACCGGCTCAGAGTGCGGGCCCCGTCGTTCATCAATCTGGGGGCGTTCGATCACATGGCGCGGGGCTCCATGATCGCCGACGCGATCACGATTTTCGGCACGTATGATCTGGTGATGGGCGAGTGCGATCGATGAAGAGGAACAGGCGCGGATTAAGGATTAAGAACGGCGGGGTAAGGGTTAAGGCAAGCCGAGCATCGGTCTGACATGCGAGCGAATGGATTATCTGAAGCGGCCCGCCGGGAACTGATGGAGACGGCCGCCCGCTATCCGGTCAAGCGGACGGCGCTGCTGCACGGGCTGCGCCTGGCGCAGGAGGAGGCGGGCCATTTGACCGAGGCGGGTATGCGGGACGTGGCCGAGCTGCTGGAGCTGACGCCGCACGAAGTTTATGACGTGGCCACCTTCTACACGATGCTGCGTTTACGGCCCAAGGGCGACTATCTGATCCAGGTCTGCCGGACGCTACCCTGCGCCCTGTGCGGCGCCGAATCGTTGCTGGCCCATCTGGAACAGCGGCTAGGCATCCGGGAAGGCGAGACAACCAAGGACGGCAAATTCAGCCTCGTCACGGTGGAATGTCTGGCCGCCTGCGACAAGGCGCCGGTCATGCAAGTCAACGACGACTATTACGAATCGCTGACGACCGAACGCGTGGATCAACTCATCGAGCAATGGCGCAAGACACCCTCCGACGGACGCCGCGCCGCGCACCCGTCCACCCACTCCGACGGCGGCGGCCATGGCTGAGACGATCATTTTCCGGAACAAGGAGCTGCCGGGCTACACCGGCAGCCTGGCCGACTATGAGAAGCAGGAGGGCTACCAGGCGCTCCGGCTCATGCTGCAAAAATATCCGCCGGAAGAGGTGATCGAGCTGATCAAGCGCTCGGGTCTGCGGGGGCGGGGCGGGGCGGGCTTTCCGACCGGCATGAAATGGAGTTTTCTGCCCAAGGATCGCACCGTGACCTACCTGTGCTGTAACGCCGACGAGAGCGAGCCGGGCACCTTCAAGGATCGCGAGATCATGACCGTCGATCCGCATCAGATGATCGAAGGCATCATCATCGCCAGCTACGCCATCGGCGCGCGGATGGCCTTCATCTACACCCGCGGCGAGTTTGCCAAGGAGGCCGGCATCGTCGAACGAGCGATTCGCGATGCCTATGCTGCCGGTTATCTGGGCCGCAATATTTTGGGAAAGGAGTTTCACCTGGAGCTCTACCAGTATCGCGGCGCCGGCGCCTATATCTGCGGGGAGGAGACGGCGCTGCTGGAGTCGATCGAGGGCAAGCGGGGCCTGCCCCGTTCCAAGCCGCCCTTCCCGGCCGTCTATGGATTGTACGGCAAGCCGACGGTGGTCAACAACGTCGAGACGCTGGCCAATCTGCCTCATATTCTGCGCCGCGGCGTGGAATGGTATACGGCCATCGGGTCGCCGCCCAAGAGTCCGGGGACGCGGGTGTTTTCCGTCAGCGGCCATGTGAAGCGGCCGGGCAATTATGAGGTGCCGATGGGCACGACGTTTCGGGAATTGATCTTCAATCTGGCCGGCGGCATGAAACATGACCGGCCGTTGAAGGCGTTCATCCCGGGCGGCGCCTCCGCGGCCTTCTTCACGCCGGCGCATCTGGACGTCAAGATGGATTTCGACGAGGTGGCCAAGGCCGGTTCGATGCTGGGCTCGGGCGGCGTGACCATCATGGACGATTCGGTCTGCATGATCTGGGCGGCGGCTAATCTGCTGCAATTTTTCCACCATGAGTCCTGCGGCAAATGCACGCCCTGCCGCGAAGGCAGCAACTGGCTGCTGCGGATTCTCCAGCGGATCGAGCGCGGCCACGGCCGGCCCTCGGATCTGGAGTTGCTGACGACGCTGTGCGGCAACATCGGCGGCCGCACCGTCTGCGCGTTCGGCGACGCGGAGATCGCGCCGGTGCTGAGCACGATTCAGCATTTTCGCGACGAATACGAGGCGCACATCCACCGGCGCGAGTGCATCATGGGCCATGCCCAGCAGCAGGGTTCGCTCCTGTCGGATGTTGCCCAGCCGATCACGTTTGTGGGCCATTAGGAGCGGGGAAGGACGTCATGCCGGAACCAGCGACAGCCACGGTCACGCTGACCATCGACGGCAAGAGCGTCACGGTCGAGAAGGGGACCTATGTGATCGATGCCGCGCGCGCCGCCGGCGTGCATATCCCGTTTTTTTGCTCGCACGTGAAGCTGACGCCCGACGCCAATTGCCGCATGTGTCTGGTCGAAGTCGAAAAGATGCCCAAGCTCCAGACCGCCTGCAACCTGCCGGTCGCCGAGGGAATGGTGGTCCGGAGCGCGAGCGAGAAAGCCGTGCAGGCCCAGGAAGGCGTCATGGAATTCATCCTGTCCAACCATCCGCTCGACTGCCCGCTGTGCGATCAGGGGGGCGAGTGTGAGTTGCAGGACCGCGCGCACAATTACAGCGACAACGCCAACCGGTTCACCGAGCCCCGGAGGGCGCCGGAGAAGCGCTACTTCAGCCCGTTCATCGAGCGGGAGATGAGCCGCTGCATCACCTGCATGCGCTGCACCCGCTATTGCGACGAGATACTGGACGTCAAGGCGATCGTGGCGGTCAACCGGAGCGACCGCGTAGAAATCAGCACCTTCATGGACCGGGAGCTCGACTGCGAATTTTGCGGCGGCTGCATCCAGATCTGCCCGGTGGGCGCCTTCACCAGCCGCGTGGTGCTCTACGACTACCGGCCCTGGCAGCTCAAGAAAACCGAGACGATCTGCGGCTATTGCGCCGACGGCTGCTCGCTGCGGCTCGAGAGCAAAGTGACGGAGAACCAGGTCATCCGGGTCACCTCCGACTGGGAGAAGGGGCGCAATCTCGGCGATCTGTGCGCCAAGGGCTACTTCGGTTATCACGTCGTCAACAGCCCCGACCGGCTTCTGGCGCCGCTCATGCGCGACAACGGCGCGCCGGCTGTCCGTCCGCCGGACGGCCCGGCGGGTCATCTGGCGGCCTGGCCCTGGATCGAGGCGATCGAGCGGGCATCGCAGCAGCTGACGGAGATCAAACGCCGGCACGGCCCGGAGGCGATCGGCGGCGTCATTTCGGCCCGCTGCACCAATGAAGAGGCCTATCTCTTTCAAAAACTGATGCGGCTGGCGGTCGGGACGCCGCACGTCGACAGTTCGTCGCGCGACGGCCACCTCAACACGGTGCGGGCGCTGCGGCCGATCGTCGGCCACGGCCGCATGACGGCCCCGTACGAAGCGATCAAGGCCGCCCGCGTCATCATGGTCATCGGCGCCGACATCACCGAAACCAACCCGATTACGGGCCTCCAGATCAAGGCGGCCGTGCGCCACCGAGGCGCGGCGCTGATCACGGTGGGGCCCTATTTGAAGGAAATTGGTCCGATCAGCAACATCGTCAATCTGGCGACGCTGCCGCTGACGGTGCGGCCCGGCACGGAAGCCCTCATCGCCCGCGCGCTGGTGAAGGCGGTCGTCGAAGAGAATCTCGTCGAACCGTCGATCACGGCGGAGGCGCCGGCCTATGTCCAGCGCATCCGCGCGGCGGTCGCGCCGTTGACGTGGACGTCGATCGAGGCGCAGACCGGCCAAGCGGCCGGCGCGATCAAAGAGGCGGCGCGCCAATTGGCGACGGCCGAGCGGGCCGTCATTCTCTTCGGCCAGGGCATCACCCGGCAGGCCGGCGGATACGACGCCGTCCTGACGCTGGCCGACCTGGCGATCCTGACGGGACTGTATGCCAAGGAGGGCAGCGGGTTGAATCCGCTCTGCGAAGAGAACAATGAAATGGGCGTGGTGGAGATGGGCGCGGCCCCGGAATATCTGCCGGGATTGATCGAGGTGCAGGACGCGGCGGGGCGGCAGCGCTTTCGCGAGTTGTGGAAAGAGGAATTGCCCGCGGCCGCCGGCTGGAGCCTGGTCGAAATGTTGGAGCAGGCCCGGCGGGGACGGCTCAAAGCGCTTTATCTGGTCGGGGAAGATCCGTTGGGCAGCCTTCCGGCGTCGTCGGGCGTGCGGGAGGCGTTGCGGTCGCTGGACCTGCTGATCTGCCAGGATCCGTTTCTGACCGAGACCGGAAAGATGGCCCATATCGTTTTGCCCGCCTCAACCTTTGCCGAGAAAGAGGGCACCTTCACCAATCATGAAGGGCGCGTGCAACGGGTGCGCCGGGCGATCGAGCCCGTGGGCGAGTCGCTGCCGGACTGGGAGATCTTCAGCCAACTGGCCGGCGCCCTGGGCTATCCGTTGGAATATGCGAGCGCGACCGAAATCACGGACGAGATCAACCGGGTCGTGCCGTCCTACGCCACCGCCGGCTCCCATCCCGATCCGGACGCCATTCGACGCTACCTGTCGGGCGCGGACGAGGCGGCGTGCTTGGCGCGCTACCGGGCGGCGGCGCCCTCATTGGGAAAAGCGCCGGCGGCGACCCTTCGGCTGATCATCGGCCAGAGCCTGTTTCATTCGGGCAAGCTGTCGCGCCGCGCCGTCGAACTCGACAAGATCGAGCCGGCGGGGCGTTTACAACTCAATCCCGGCGACGCCGAGCGGCTGGGCCTGGAGGAGGGCGATCCGGTCCGCGTGCGGCCGGTCGACGGCCAGGCCGCGGAGATCGTGGCGCCGATCGCCCGCCGGGCGAAGATTCCCCCGGGGAGCTGCCGGTTTCACGGCCATTTTGCGGAAGCAGGTCTGCGCCACTTGGTGGACTGGAGCGTCGATCCGGTCACGCACGTGCCCTATTTTCGATCGGGTCGCGTCGTGGTTGAACGGGCGGCGGTCGCCGCGGTCGGCGCCGATCAATCCACGAGCAAACGGAGAGCCTGATGGAAATGTTCTTCTCGTTGACGGTCATGACGGTGCTCATCGGCGTCATTATGGCGACCGTGATGCTGCACGTCGCCTGGCTGACCTATTTTGAACGGAAAATCCTGGGCCATATGCAGGATCGGCTGGGGCCGATGGAGGTGGGATTCCATGGCCTCCTGCAGCCGATCGCCGACGGGCTGAAGCTCTTTTTCAAGGAAGACATCATCCCGTCGGGCGCCAACAAGGTGATCTTCACGGTGGCGCCGATCCTCTCCCTGATTCCGGCGCTGATCGCCTTTGCCGTGATCCCCTTCACCGGCGGTTCCTGGCGCATTCCGGAGCAGCTCCCGCTCCTCGGCTGGCCGATGCCGTTCATCGGGGGCATGGAAATTCATCCCTACGTGGCCGACATCAATATCGCTGTGCTCTACATTCTGGCGCTCTCGTCGATCGGGGCCTACGGCATTCTGCTCGGCGGCTGGGCGTCGAACAGCAAATATTCGCTGCTGGGCGGCCTGCGCTCGGCCGCGCAGGTGATCAGCTACGAGCTGCCGCTGGGGATGTCGCTGGTCGGCGTGCTCCTGCTGGCCGGCTCGCTGAGCCTGAAAACCATCGCCGAGGCGCAGGGGGGCGGCTTCTGGCACTGGTACGCGTTCGCCTTCCCGGCGCCCCAGTTCATTGCCTTCGTGATTTATCTGATCTCGGCGATCGCCGAGACCAACCGGCTGCCGTTCGATATGCCGGAGGCAGAATCAGAGCTGGTTGCGGGTTATCACACCGAATACTCCGCCATGAAGTTCTCGATGTTCTTCATCGCCGAGTACGCCAACATGGTCACGGTGGCGGCGATGGTGACCACGCTGTTCCTGGGTGGCTGGGACATTCCCTTCACGGCCTGGGACCAGACGCCGGGAGTGCTGCAGACGGTCGTTACCGGGATCGTGATGTTCCTCAAGGTGTTCTGCTGGCTGTTCCTGTTCATGTGGATCCGCTGGACCCTGCCGCGGTTCCGCTACGACCAGCTCATGTCGCTGGGCTGGAAGGTGCTGATCCCGATTGCGCTGGCGTATGTGATGCTGATCGCGCTGACCATCTATCTGACGGGCAACGTGTTCGGGATCGAGTCGATCCGGATCAAGAATCTGCTGCTCTTCGGCGTCAGCGCGGCGCTGAGCTACATCGTGTTCTTCGTACTCGACCGTGGCGTGCTGATCACCGGCTCCCGGGCTCGCCTGCGCGCGGCCGGCGGGCTCGGACGGGCGGCCTGAGGAGTCTATGGCAATCGGCG
>CAZJRH010000018.1:0-2043 GCA_964548215.1 uncultured Nitrospirota bacterium | reverse complement strand
GCAAGCCGCGCCGCGCTGGCAAGCCTATGAAGAAGCCGTCCGATGCTTTATGTGAACTGCATAATTTTGCCGCTTCGGTAAGCACCGACGCTCTAAAAGAGTGTTGCCAGTACGTCCTGGACAATCCTCTCTTCCAACGCGGTTTCGGGTCCTCTGTTGACTCGGCTCATAAGCACCACGCTTATCCGGGCGGTCTTGTCATTCACACCGAAGAGGTCACCCGTTTCGCCGTCGCGATGGGAAGGGAGATCGACGCGGATTTTGACGTGCTAATCCCCGCCGCTATCTGGCATGATTACGCGAAGATTTTCGACTACGACGCTAACGGTAAAGGAACGCGGTACCGCGATATCATCCGGCACGTCGCTGGTAGCTTCGGTGAGTTGCAGCGTTATAGTAGTCGCACCTACGCCCGCGCCCGAGCATTTGGCCAAAGGGATCGCCTCGGGGAGATAAGCCACTGTATCCTCGCCCATCACGGCCGTAAGGAATGGGGGTCCCCGGTGGAACCGCAGACGAAGGAAGCGATGGTCCTCCACTACGCCGATATGCTTTCCATGCAGTTCGGTGAGGCGAGCCGATGATGATCCGGCGCATCCTCCTCGCCAGTATCTTCTGGTATATCGCCTTCTGGATCTGTTATGACGCGGGTCGGTAAGGTTCGTCACGCCCGTCGCCTGTAACCTAAACCATGTTCAGAACGTCCTAACCTAAAGGGAGCCTATGACGCGAGGAGCATCGTGAGAGGGAAAATACGCAAGAAAATCATCTACGCGCAGCTTGAGCCGCCGGACGACACCGATCCGCGCCGGACTCCGCGAGCCATCGGCATGGCGATTAACAACGCGGTCATGGAAGCGCGAGCGCCTGAGTCCCTGGGTGGTCCTATTCTCCCGGCGCGTCTCCGTAATCTCCGTGAGTACACGCTATCTTTCGTCGAACCGGCCTTCAACCATGTGGAGGAGGGCGTTTATGAGATGCGGCTGGAGGAACTCGTCTTCATCTTTTGCGCGGCGGCCGCCTTTGTCCAGGCGAAGGTAATCGCGGCTCACGATAAGGATGATAAATTGGCGTCGAAGCTCCTGGAGAATGCTGTTGCCCTCTCCGACTACTTCCGCCCGGAGAAGGCGTCTTGACCCGCAGACCCTCGACGGGGCGCGCACGCGGGACGAGCATTTGGCCAAGGGGAGCGCCAGCAGCATCAGGCAGGCGAAGACCAGACCTTTGGCCAAGGGGATCGCGGAACCTTGACTGCACGGTCAACGGTGTCACGGTTAAACCCGCGGCGTGGCGCGATGGTCTCGATCCCGCAGCGGGCCACAAAGCAGCACTAAAAGAGATCCGCGCTTGGATCACGTTGATACCGGGCGGGATGGAAGTTGACGCCGATCCAGAAGACCTTAAACCGAGGGACGGGGCGCAACATATCGCCGGTGTAATTTGGCAGATTTGTGAGCGTGCGTTAGGCGAGGAAGAATGATGTTTACTATACCAGTACTAGCAGTACTTCAACTGTTACTACCGCTACCGGAATCATCGGTGCATAGTACGATGACAGAGGTCACGTTGCAAGTGACGAAGAGGACTGTGACGTGGACATTTATGGAATGCCGAGAGGGTGAAGCGGGAAATCACATTCTGATACTCGCCAAACCGCAAGTCTACACGTTGAACTTCTCCAGCTCTACCTTATCAGGCCCGTCCTCGCCCTTTGTGAAGAAGCTGCCGAAGGATCGCAGCGACCTCGCCGAGATTGTCATGCTTCGCGTCCTCCTCCCGCATATCTCCCGCGTTCGTGATGTGTGCCACGTTAAGGATAAGCAGGAGTGGCGGAGTCTCTTTATAAATGCGTCCGCAGGAACGGCGTCCGTTGAGTTCTCTGGTCGGAAGCACTGGCCATCATTGGATTACCGGGGTACGCTCCGCTGTGATTCTTATGAGGTAGGTTTTGACGCCGAAGATACCGCTCGGTTGAACATTGCTATACGGTCCCTTCTCAATTTGTTAGTTGAGTTAGTCGGTTGGTTCGACGCAGCCGATGCA
>CAZJRH010000017.1:0-5188 GCA_964548215.1 uncultured Nitrospirota bacterium | reverse complement strand
TGCCGGCCGTCCGGAGGCGATCAGGAACGGGGGCACGTCCTGCCCCAACCCCGAGCAGCCGCTGATGATCGCGTGCGCGCCGATGCGCACGTGCTGGTGAATGCCGACCAGCCCTCCGATCATGACCCAATCGCCGACGACCACATGACCCGCCAGCGTGGCCGCATTGGCCAGCACGGTGCGGGAACCGACCCGGCAATCGTGCGCGATGTGCGCGTAGGCCATGAAGAAATTCTGATCGCCGACGGTCGTCACGCCCTGGCCGCCGGGGGTGCCGCGGTTGACGGTCACATATTCCCGGATGATGTTCCGGTCGCCGATCACCACCCGGGTCGGCTCGCCGGCGTACCGCAGATCCTGCGGCGGCTGGCCGATCGAGCAGAAGGGCGAAATGCGATTGTCGGCGCCGATGTCGGTCCAGCCATCGATCACCACGTGACTCTCGATGCGCGTCCCCGATCCGATCGACACATGCTCGCCGATCACCGCGTAAGGGCCGATCGTGACCTTGTCGGCGAGTTTGGCGTTTGGATGGACTAAAGCGGTTGGATGCACGTCGCTCATGACTGCCCTCCTGACTCGCGATCGGCGATCATCGCCTTCAGCTCCGCTTCGCACACCAGCGTATCCTCGACGTAGGCCATCGCCTGTAAACGCCAGAACTGCGAGCGCACCTGCAGCACGCTGACCTCCAGCCGCAGCTGGTCGCCCGGAACAACCGGCTTGCGGAACTTGGCCCCGTCGATTCCGAGAAAGAAGACCATTTTGTTGTCCCGCTTCCCCTCCTCCTTGGAAAAGGCCAGCACCGCTCCGACCTGGGCCAGCGCCTCGATGATCAACACGCCGGGCATGATGGGATAGCCCGGGAAGTGGCCCTGGAAAAACGGCTCGTTGATGGTGACGTTCTTGATGCCGACGATGCGTTTCGGTTCAAGCTCCACAATCCGGTCCACCAGCAGCAAGGGATACCGGTGGGGCAGGTAGCGTTGAATCGCCGCGCTGTCAAGCACGACGCGACCGGCGCGCTGCGACACGGCGGCGCTTCGGTCGTTGGATTTGCTGCTGGAGCGCATGGAGTTCCTCCTTGAGACGGCTGAGCTGCCGGCGGATCTCGGGCAGGCGCGGCAGCGTCGCCTGCACGGCCAGTGATTGCCGATGCGGAATGGCCGGAAATCCGGAAACGTCCTGACCGGGCGGCACGTCGCGGGTGACGCCGGATTTGGCGCCGACCCGGGCCCCGTCGCCGATGGTCAGGTGCCCCGCCACGCCGGCCTGCCCCGCCAGCACGACCCCCCGGCCCACCGTCGTGCTGCCAGAAATGCCGACTTGCGCAATAATGATCGATCGTTCGCCGATCGTGACGTTGTGGGCGATTTGCACCAGGTTGTCGACCTTCGTGCCGCGGCCGATCACCGTCTGCCCCAGCGTGGCGCGATCCACCGAGACGTTCGAACCCAGCTCCACGTCATCTTCGATGACGACGGTGCCGACCTGGAGAATTTTGTGGTGCTCGCCGCGGTGAAACGCGTAACCGAAACCGTCGCTGCCCACCACGGTCCCGCTGTGGAGAATGACCCGCCGGCCGATCCGGACGCGCTCCCGCACGGTGACGTTCGGATACAGCAGCGAATCGTCGCCGACGACCGCATCCGGCCCGACGTAACATCCGGGGTGAAGCGTCACGCGGTCGCCGATGATCGCGCGATCGCCGACCACGGCGAAGGGATGAATCGAGACATCCACCCCCAGCGTGACATCCCGGCCGATCGACGCCAACGGGCTGACGCCGGCGGCCTGATAGGGTTGCTGGTAGAAATGGCGGACGACGAGGCACATGCCGTAGTGGGGATCCTCCACCACCAGGCGGGCCGTGCCCGCCGGCGCCGGCGCCTGTTCATGGCGGGCGCCGACGATCACGGCCGAGGCCTTGGTCGCGCGCAACTCATCCGCGTAGCGGGGATTGGCGAGAAAGGTGATCTGGCCGGATTGCGCGCCGTGAATCGGGGCGATGCCGCTGACGACCGACGACGCGTCGCCGATCACGCGGCCGCCGACCAGTTGGGCCAATTCGCGCAGCGTTGTCGGCCGGCCGCTCATTGCGCGGGGGGCGAAGCGCCCGATCCTCCGCTTTTCGGTTTGTCGGACTTGGCGCCCGATGAGTCGCCGGATGTCATTTTGTCCAGCTCCGCGACCACCTCATCGGTCAGGTTCATCTGCGGCTTGGCGTAGAGGACGACGCCGCCCTCCGACTCCTTGTCCAGAACGATGGCGTAGCCGCCCCGCTCGGCCACCCGCTGCAGGGCCTGCGTCAACTTCCCGTTGAACTCCTTGAGCACTTCGGTCCGCTTGTCCTGCACCTCTTTGCTCAGTTCGCCGGCCTTTTTCTGATAATTGATCAACTTCCGCTGGAACACTTCCTGCTTCTCCCGCTGGGCGTCCGGGCTGAGCACCGCCGATTGTTTCTTCAGTTCCTCCTCTAAACGCCGGATCTCCTCTTCATCGACGTCGATGACCTGCTGCCGGCTTTTCACATACTGCTCCAGCTGCTCCTTCGACACCCGGCCCACCTTGGACTTGTCCAGCGCCTGTTGCGCGTCGACATACCCGATCTTCACTTCCGCCGCCGCGACGCTCGATGCCGCGACGATCATCACCACACTCCATACCCACAGCCAGCGTACCATCGGTTCACATCCTCCTGTGATCGTTAAAACGGCGCGCCGATCGTAAACTCGACGGCGTTGCCCTTCTCCCCTGGTTGGGGCGACAAACTGTAGCCCCACTCGATCCGGATGGGCCCGATCGGCAGATAGAGCCGCAGGCCCAAGCCGACGCTGGTCCGCAATTCCGAGAGCCTGATCCATTCGCCGAAATCGAAGGCCCGGCCCGCGTCGAAGAAGAGCACGCCGCGGATTTTTGCTTCGGGCACAATGGGAAACAGATACTCCAGATTGAAAATCAACTGTTTGTTCCCGCCGATGACTTCTCCAAAGACCGTCGGTCCCGCCTCACCGAAGTCAAACCCCCGGACCGAGTCGATCCCGCCGACGAAAAAGCGCTCGCCCACCGGCAACGTGCCGTTCGATCTGATGAAATGCGCCACCCCCAACCGGGCACGCGCCGAGAAGACCGTTTCCCACCACACGGGGAAGAAGACGACGGAATCGGCCGTGACCTTGTAAAAATGATTGCTGCCGCCGAGGACGGTGCCGGCCACGTCAATCGTCAGCGAATGGCGGCTGCCGCGGGTCGGCGCCAGGTAAAAATCCCGGCTATCCCGGCTCAAGGCAAACCGTAGCGAGCTGGTCGTGCTGGTCCCGGTCTGCTCCTGAATGAGCGGCGGCGCCGACACCGCCACATCGAAGATCTCCAGCTTTTGCAGCGAGTAGCCCACGCTGCCGGAGACATATTCCGTAAAATTCTTTCCGAAGACCAGGCCGCCGCCCTTCCGTTGCTCCGTATAGGTGTCGAAATCCCGCCGCTGGTTGAATACGCTCAACGAAGCGGACACGGGGTAATTCAGGAAATAGGGGTCTCTGAACGTTAAAGAATAGCTCGAGCTTCGACCGCCGAGCTGGGCCTGCACGCGCAGGAGCTGCCCCCGGCCGAACAGATTGCCCTGAGTGATCTCAACCAGACCGACAAAGCGGTCCACGGAGCTGTAGCCGCCGCCGATGCTGAAGGTGCCGGTCGGCTTTTCCTTGACCCGCACTTCCAGATCGACCTCGTTCGGCGGCCGGGTGGCGGGCGCAATCTCCACCGATTCGAAGAAGTTCAGATTGTTCAACCGTTCGAAGCTCCGCTTCAGCGCCTTGGTGTTGAGGATCTCCTGCTCGGCGACCCGCAATTCCCGCCGGATCACCTTGTCGCGGGTCTTGAGGTTGCCCGCAATGTCGATCCGGCGCACCCGGATCTGCTCCCCCTCCTGCACCTGGAAGATAATCGCCGCCTGCTTCGCGGCCGGATCCGGTTTGACGTCAGGCGCCACCTGGGCGAAGGCATAGCCCTGCTCGCCGTACAGATCGGTCACGGCCAGAATATCCGCGCGGATCTGACTGCGCCGGAACAGGGTGCCCGGCGTCGTCGTCATCATGGCCCGCACCCGCTCCTCCGGAAACAGTTTCAAACCGGTGAAGGTGACGGCCGAAATCGTGTAGGGATCCCCTTCGACGATCGGGAAGACAACGTCGAACCACCGTTGGTCTTCGCTGAGCGACACCCGGGGCTCGCCGACCTGCACCTGCAAATAGCCCCGGTCGAGGTAATAATCACGCACGCGCTCCACGTCCTGCGCGGCCTGCTCCTCCTGATAGAGTCCGGAATCGGTCAGCCAGGAGGTCAGCCAGAAATAGGACTTCGTCTCGACGGTCTTGCGCAATTGCCGCGCGCCGGCCGCCCGGTTGCCGGTGAACTCGACCGACCGGACCCGCGCCCGGCCGCCCTCATGGATGACGAACGTCACGGCGACGTCCCCCGGCCTAAGTTCCTGCAGCAGGGGCACCACGCGGGCCTGAAAATAGCCCTGATCGTGGTAATAGGTCGTGATGCTGTGGGTGGCGCCGGTCAGGGCGCGCAGATCAAGAAAATTTCCCGTCTGAATGGTGACCCGCTCTTTGAGCTTGTCGAGTGAAACCTGATCGTATCCCTCATAGCGAAGATCTCGAACGACGGGCCATTCCTTCACCGTGACGATGAGCTTCAGTCCGCCCTCGAATCCCTCCGTCGCCGCCTGTACATCTTCAAAATAGCCCAGCCGGTGGACCTCACTGACGGCCTTTCGAACCCCGTCCACCGTGAAGCGATCGCCTTCGCGCAGGGGGAGTTTGCTCCTGACCGTCGTTTCCGCTATTTTGTGCAAGCCGTGAATGTCGATCCGCTTGATGATGATGTCGGCCGGCCCCGGTCGGGCGGGGCGGTCCGGCTCGGCGGCCCTGGCCGGGAACTGTGCGACGCCCCACAGCACCAAACCGAGCAGGCCAGCACACGCGAACAGCCGTCCGCTCACGCGAGGGCGCACCAGCCTAAGTTGTTGAAGTCTAGCATCTTTTTCAGTCGGTGTAAATGAGAAACACGCGGCCGCTTGGGTCACTCGCGATCCAATTGCTGATGATCGGTAAAACTGTAGTACGCGGTGCGCCCGATGATCACGTGATCCAGCACGGGAATGCCCAACAACTCGCCGCAGCCC
>CAZJRH010000016.1:0-2254 GCA_964548215.1 uncultured Nitrospirota bacterium | reverse complement strand
GCCGGGCTTCTGGTCATCGGCGGTAGGAGGTGCACTCATGCTTTGACCCCTACGGGGGTAGACCGAGACGCGTGCGAATCCTGGCTCGGACGCGGTCCGCGCAGCGAATAGCGACGTTCATTTTTCGCGCAGAGACAGACGGGCCAGGATACCGGTAGTCCACGGCGTACCGCGCGAGAGTTTTGAGCCCACGGCGGAGCGGCGTGAGTGTAGCATCAAAGGGTAAAAGTAAGTCAAGCAGATTGCGGAGGTCATGAGTCTTTGGGACGATCGCGCCGAATTCTTGCAACAGGGCCTTGAGGTATTTCTCCGCGGCCTGGAGCGCATAAATAGAGTACCTCTCTTGTCACACCTCGCCACATGCCACCGTAACGAGGTTTAGTTTATCGGATCAACTTCCACGACGCCACGCTTTGGCATTAGCGTTTGTGGGATCGTGACGATTTCGCCTTGCTTTTCTTCGACGTGTCGGTGTCGGTCGGACGTCGCTTCGGTGTTGTGAGCTCGGGCGGCGTTGGGATTCTTGGATACGTGCGACCGTGGTCGCGCAGACGGCGAAGCCGGTCCAATTCGTCGGTGTCGGCCCACACCAGGTGGTAGTCGAGCTGAGGCGTCCGGCGGCAGTGGACCCAACCAAGAGCAATCCAGCGGCGCAAGGTGCTGTAGGACACGCTTAGTTTGCGGGCCAGGTCGCTGAGCCACCATTCGTCAGGATCCAGCTTGACCTTGTCATAACGCTCGCCGGTCAACTGCCAGCGTGACAGCAATTGTCGGACGGTCATCGCGTAGAACGTCTTTCGCCGGCCCGTGGGATGGAATCCTTCCTGGTTCAGCCGATCGGCAATCTCGGCAGCGGTGAGGTCGGCTTCATGCAATTCATGCAGCCGCTCGACCAGGCGATCATAGTCGCGCATTTGATGGTATTCGGCGACGGGCCGTCGGATCTGATGTTGGCTGACGAAGCCGCCGGCCCAGTGGATCGTCACGTCTACGTACTCGGTGTTTCCTTGCACGTGCACGACAATGCGCTCAACGAGGCAACGAAGAATCTCTTTGCGATCAACGACGCTCGTGGCCGCGGACTGCCACAGGGCCGGCAGGTCGTTGGCCAAAGCGCGGATGCGCTCCTTTTCGCTGTCGGTCAATTCAAGCGGCATCTGCTGCACGAAGCGATCGTATTCCTCTTGCCGTTGCCGCTCGGCGCACAGGGCTTGCTCCCACTGTTGTTCCAAGGTGCGGGCGACCAGGCGATTCTCTGGATCGACGGCCCGATAGCGGCGTTCGGCCTGCTGCGCTTCGTAGCGCGCGCGTTCCAGTTGCTGTTGCCAGTGCAGCGCCAACCGCTTCCGCTCACGTTGAATGTCGTCCGCGGCGCCAAGGCTCAGTTCGAGCGCGGCCGGCTCCAGGGCGCGCAAAAGTTGCTGCAGCACCAGCTCGTCCAATGGTGGGGCCTGTAGGCCGTGGCACTCACGCTCGTGTCCATGCCGCAGATGCCGCACGCAATCGTAGCGGCCCGGTTGCGTGCCCGTGTAGCGGACCTGCATGCGAATGCCGCACCCGCCGCAGATGACCAGCCCGCCCAAGAGAGCGGCCCCTTGCCTGGGAGCACCGGTCGCCTCCCAGCGTGAGCTGTTCTGTCGTAGCTTTTCTTGATTCCGCTCGAATCGCTCCCACGTGATGTACGCTGGCACGTGATCGTGCAGCACGGCCTTCCACTGCTCGATGGGCATCGTCTTGCGCGCCTTTCGCGAACGGCCTTCGTGCTGACGCTTCGGATCGATCTGAAATCGGCCATACGCATAGGTGCCGGCGAAAAACGGATGATGCAAGATGTGATAGAGCGTCGGCAAGCAGGCACGCCGCCATTCCAGCTCGCCGCGATGAGGGCCATTGTGCGGACGGATGCCGAGCCGAATGTTGTTCCCGATCAGATAGCGATACACCGCGTAGACGCTGCCCAACTCGTCGAACTTGTCGAAGATGAGCGCTATCACGGCCCGCACCTGCTCGTCCGGATCGAGAGCCAATTCTCCGTTAGGTGTTTTGATGTAGCCGAGGGGCACATCCAAAAACAACTCGCCGCGCGATGCCTTGCTGAGCTTGCCTTTTTCCAGACGGTTTCTCATGGTCTGCAGTTCCACGGAGCTGATCATTCCTTTGAGCCCCAATAGCAGTCGATCATTCGGATCCGCGGCGTTGTACACGCCGTCTTGATCCGCCACGAGCGTGCTGAAGATGCCGCACACTTCGAGCA
>CAZJRH010000015.1:0-9618 GCA_964548215.1 uncultured Nitrospirota bacterium | reverse complement strand
CCCCTGAGCCGTGTGGGGATCATGGCAGTTGCGGCAGGAGGCCTGCCCGATCGTATGCTCGCCGTCAAAGTCATAGCCGGGATTCGTCGGAGAATCGGTCGGCGACGGGTAGACCGCGTGTTTCGCCTGGGAAACAGCGTGCGTGCTGGTGCTATAGGAATTGCCCGCCGGCCGATCTTTATCATGACAGAAAAAGCAGACCAATCGCTGCCCCTGGCTGTTTGCCGACAATCCCGTGCCCGGGCAAGGATTCGCGGGATTGGAGCAATCGACGATCGGCGCCCGCAAAAAACGCGGAAACGTCACCGCATGGGGATTGTGGCAGGATGTGCACTGAATGGAGTCGTAGGCCGATGGATTGTCGCCGGCATACCGGCGCAGCGGTCCGATGCCGGCCGGATAGAGTGGCTCCTGCGACGGCCGCAGCGGCGGCGGCCCTGGATTGACCAGCTCAGGATCTCTCGTCAGGACCAATGTGCTGTCGAAGACGAACGAAATGGGGTGGTCATTGCGCAGGTTGTTCCCCAATCGACGCGTATCCCCCGTCAGTTCGCCGCCGGGCCCCAACGGCATCGTCTCCCCGGGGCCGATCGTTGGCGAGCCGACCATGGGAATGGCGGTCTGATACCCGCCCGATCCCGGCGCATTCATCACGGAGCCGAGCGCAATTGTCCCGTCATGGCAGGAGAGGCAGAGGCGGGAAAAACCGGTCGGCGCATTGACGGGCAGCGTGCCTTCGAAGGAAAAGCTCCAGGTATTGTCATACATCTGATAGCTGTCCGTTGAGAGGCGACGATTCCACAGCGGCGCGCCCAGGGCAATGGTCTCCGGAGCCGCGCCATGCGGCGTGTGGCAAAAAACGCAGATTTCGCTGGTGGCCGTGGTGAAGACCCGGCGATCCGCCGGCCCGCTTGATGAAAGATTGTGCTTAGTTTCTTTGACATTCTCGATAATTGACGCCGGCGGGGGAGGCGGGGGGGGCTGGGCAAGCGCGGTGAAAGAAAGCAACAGAAGGAAGGGTAAAGGGTAAAGGGTAAAGGGTAAAAATTGCTTCAGGGCCGATGGGGTTTTCATCGTCGCCGAATCATAACGAAGCCGCCCGAAGTTGTCAATCATTCTCTTCTCTTTTCCTTCACCCTTCACCCTACTCTTCACTTACCGACAACAACTGAAAAATTTGCACCCGCTGGTTATGCGTATCGGCCACGTAGATCCGGTTCTGCTGGTCGATGGCGATGCCGATCGGCAGCCAGAAGCGGCCGACGTCGGAACCGCCGCCGCCCAGATGCATCAGCAATTGGCCCTGGGGGTTGAAAATTTGCACCACGTCATAGAGCCCATCGACGACAAAAATGTCGCCGTTCATGTCGACCGCCACGCCCTTGGGCTTGGAGAATGAGCCCAGTTGGGTCCCCGGCCGGCCAAACATGTGGAGAAATTTTCCCTCGCCGTCGAATGACTGAATGCGGAAATTCATGGAATCGGACACATAGACAATACCCTTATGATCGACGGCCACCTGACTGGGAAAATTGAACTCCCCGGGATTGCCGCCGCGCTGTCCGATGACGGCCGTTTTTTCGCCGTCGGGTCCGTAAATCACCAGTTTGTGGCCGCCGGCATCGATGACATAGAGCCGCCCGTCCGGGCTCAGGGCAATGCCAGCCACCCGCTGGTAATCGCCCGGTCGGCCGATGCGCCCCAGTAAACGGCCCGACGAATCGAAGAGAAAGATGTCATTCAGGGTCGAGTCGGAGACATAGACACGCCCCTGTTCATCGACGGCCACGCCGACGGGCGCTATCAGCCGCGCCGCGCCCGCCAGACGGAAGAGTTGACGGTACCCTCCGCCCTCCATGTCAAAAATATGCACCACCTGCAGCCCGGTATCAGCCACATAGATCCGCCCGCGGCCGTCCGAGAAGACCGCGCTCGGCCGGATCAGGGAGACCGGCGCCTCTCCGGCGATCCGCCGGATGAGGCGGCTCAAAAACGAAGTCTTCTTGGGAAGATCGGCGGTGCTTCTCAATTGGCCGACGAATTCGATCCGGGGCCGATCCGGGGGCAGCGGCCAGGCGCGCTGCTCCATCGACGGCTGAGCGACGATTGCACAGCCCGGGCCGGCGCAGACCAGGACGACAAGGAGAACGGCCAGGCGGCGGATCAACCCATGATCACTGTTCATCATACCCTCCCATCTAGTGTAGTGAGTCTAACGCTTCTTTACAATGCCCCGTTCACCCTGAGCCAGTCGAAGGGCAATGTTTCTAACGCCTTCCGTCCGTGGTTCGACACGCTCACCACGAACGGTGAAATAGCAGTGGTCTCAAGATACGCGCCGTTCGCCCTGAGCCCTGAGCTTGTCGAAGGGTCGAAGGGCAAACGGAGAGTTTTTCAACACCCTGCTAGAAAGAAAACCGCCGGGACAACCGCGCAAAGAAATTGTGCGACACCGTGGTCGACGTCTGATCGGTCAGGCTGTACTGATACTGAAGGCTGAGCTGCACCCGCCCGAGCTGATAGGCCAGATTGGCATCCGCCCCCATCCGGCGGATGTCCGTCTGGGCGCCTTCCGCGAACAACTGCTCATCGTAGCGGGCGCCCATATTGGCCGTGAGCCGGCGCCACCCCGCCAGCACCCACCGCACTTCACTAAAATAACTCAGGTAATCCTCGGCCGGTCTGGTGGTCACCTGCATCACGGAACCCGCGCTGACCGTCGCGTTCCTCCAGCCGTAGAGCGCGTCCGTCACGATATTAAGGATCTGATAGCTGTCCACGTCGCTGTTGAAAAAGGTGTTGGCGACGCCGGCATGCAGCGTCAGGCCGTCTCCACGCAGCAACAATTCACGAAAATAGGAGCTGCTCGCGTCGGCCCGAAGCGTGTTCGTCCACTGTTCGGCGCCCGTCCCGCCCGATTGCGTATTGTAATAGCCGCTATATTGGCCGTTCAGCGTGACATACTGGGTTTTCGTGTTCGTCGCCTGCGCCGACCAATTGCTGCTGAAGGTCTGGTTGCCGTCACTGTTGGTCCCCATGGTATGGCCGAGATTCATCCCCGCGTTCGTATTCACCCGGACCAGCTCATAAACTTTGAAGTAGGCGGCCCCGACACCGTAATTTTGAAAGAACGTCCGGGTATCCCCGGCAGCCGCGGACGCCTGCGTGCCGCCCAGCGTGCCGGAGAAGGTGGTGGTCAGATTCATGATCGGGCGATAGACCACCAGGCCGGAACCGAAGACCGACAGGATCCTGCTGGTATTGAGATCGATGGAGTGGGCGCGCACCGTGCCGTTGATGTCGAATGCCGGCGAGGGCCGGTAAAACGCGTCGGCCGACATGACGTGGCGATCATACGTATCCTTTGAGTGATCATACCCCAGGCTGCTGTTGAGCTTCAGCGACGGACGGTAAAAGAGCGTGCCGCCGATCGCCGTGGAGCTCGCGATGCCGCCGGGGATATCGGGCGTCGAACGGGACAGCCCCGTGGTGTAGCCGGCCCGGAGATTGCTTGTGACCGCCGACGTCCATTGTGTGTCGGCCGTCGCCCGGCCGCTGACCTGAACATCCGTATCGCCGCCTTCCACCTCCTGCGCGGACGCGAATGAAAGGCTGAAGTTCAACTCCGTATTCTTCATAACATACCGGAAGGGATACTGGTCCGAAGCGCTCACGCTGCCGCCGAAGGTGCGGGATGTGTTGTCGCACGGCTGCGGCGTGCAACTGTCGGTCTCCACGATGTGATAAAACAGATGCAGCCGGAGTTGGGGCAGTTTCCAGATTCGAGGCGGAACCCAGGCCAGATTATAAGTCGTGATCGTCGTTTCGCTGCCGCTGACCGGACCACCGCCGTCCGCCTCTGTTTCCTGGGTCACCCGCTGCGCGGAGAGCGACAGCGGCGCCTTTTGGGGGAACAAATCCAGCGACGCCAGAAAATCGAGGACCTGCAAATTATCTTCGCTGCCGGCCCGCTCCTGATCCTGGTTGAAGAAGCTCATCTGCAATCGGTAGCGGCCGATCGCCTCGCGGAACAGCTCGCCGCCGGTGCCCGCCCGAACGGTCTCGCGCAGCGAGCTGAAATCCGTGCCCGAGCCGCTGATCAGGCGATAATCGACCGAGACTTCACCGCTGATATTCAGCAACCGCCCCTCGGCCCTCGGCACGGCCCCGATCAGGCTCATGCAGAGCAATCCGGCGCCCCACAGCGCCGCGAGATGGAGACGACTCCGGCAGACTCCGCGAATCGCTCGTCGCATGGTCGCCGGCATGAATTGATCGTCAATCGCTCGCACCCTCTCACCATCTCTCGTCTCGCATGGAGAGGACAGTCGCACCGGGCCGCCGCCCGATTACGGTGTGGCGGCTGCGGATGGCGGCAACCGCGTGATCTTCGCCCGAGATATCAGCGAGGCGACCCACTCCTGGTACCGCTCCTGGCGTTTGGCCTCCGTAAGCTCCTGCCGGAACAACGCCTTGTTGACGTCGGCAAACGATTGCTGCCGGCCCGGCCGCCGCTCTTCGACGCGGGCGAGGTACAACCCGTAGATCGTCCGGATCGGCTCGGTGATCTCTCCCGGATTGAGCGACTCCACGGCATGCTCGATCTCGGGCAAACCGAGCTGACCGTGATGCACCAGACCGGAGTCGCCGCCCCGCTCGCGGGTCTCGGCATCGCCGGAAAACTCGCGGGCCAGCTTGCCAAAATCCTCGCCTTTACGCCCGCGCTCGCGCAGTTCCACCGCCTGCCGGCCGGCGCGCTCCCAGATCTCCGGAGTCGCCGAGGGATCGACGGAGACGAGCAAAAGCCGCAACCGGTACTGCATCGGAATGACGAATTTTTCCGGATGGTCGCGATAATAGACGGCCATCTCGTCATCCGTCACCGTGACTTTTTGATTCACCTCCTGGTCGACGGCCGCCTGCATGAGCATGGCGCGCTCAATCCGCTGCCGGAAGAGCGCCTCGGTCAGATCGCGCTGTTTGAGGGCTTTTTCAAAATCGGCCGCCGAGGGGAACAGGCCGCGCTGGCGCGAGACTTCGGCATCGAGTTTCTTCCGATCCAAGCGAATCTTCAGTCGCGTCGCCTCCTGCGCCATCACCTCATCAAGGATCATCTGGTCGAGCAACTCGAAGGCCCGCTGCCGGAGGCGCTCGGGCGAGATCGTGCCGTGGCCGGTCACGTTGGGGATGCGTTCATAGACGTGTTTTTCCAATTCAGCGAAGGTAATGGCGTGGCCGTTGACCTCCGCGACCACGGTCTTCGATGTGACGGGGCTCAATGCCGGCGGTTGAGCAACCGGCTCATCGGCCCGGACAGCGCCCACGGCGCCCATCCCGGCCAACCATCCCAGGACAAAGATCCAACAAATTCCGACACGCAACATTTTCATTGGCATCATGATTGCTCCGCGTCCCTCAAATCCACGGCCCGACGGCGCCAGTGTTGAACCTGATCGGGCCGTCCCATCCGCTCGGCCACGAGCGCCAACGCGGCTGCCGCTTCGGTTAATGTCGGTTTGTAGTAGAGCGCTTCGAGAAAGTAGGTTTCAGCCTTCGAAAATTTGCCCTCCCGGATGGCAATTAGCCCCAGATTATACAGGGTTTGATAATCACTGTAAAGCAACTGATATTGTTGATAAGCTGCCCTGCTTGCGGGAAAATCGCCCCGTTGATAGTGGGACACTCCAAGATAGAGGGTCAGTTCAGCCTGGTTGGGATCCCACGCCAGCCCCTTCTCGATCACAGTCACCGCCTCCGGCCAGCGCTCCCGCATCATCAGCCCCCAGGCCTCCCGCTGGTAGGCCGAGGCCATGACCGGCTTGATCGCGTGAACCATTCCAAAACCCGCCAACAGCAGCAGGCTGATGCCGACGGCGCCGTTGACGGTTCCACGCCAAACCGGTCGCCAGGAGGCCCACGGCAGAGGCCGGCGGAGCAGGCGGTGGCCAAAATGGTTCTGCTGTATGCTGATTGCCGCCACGGTGCCGATGCCGAGCCAGAAGAGGAGGGCCGCCACGGGCTGATGCAGGGGAAAATCGACCACGGCGTGGATCAGAATGGCGGCAAGAGCCGCCAGGATGCCGCACAATAATAAGGGTAAAGGGTGAGGGGTGAGGGGCAAGGGGTTCGATGAGACGCGCAACAACTTCAAGCCCGTGATAAAACAGAGTACGACCAAACCCAAAAACAAGCTCAACCCCACCACCCCTGTTTCCGCAACGATTTGCAGATAGTCGCTGTGGGCATGGCCCGCCTCGGTAAAGCTGTGCTCGCCAGCCGGGTAGACCGCGGTCGGATCCGGCAAACGCTCAAACACTCTGGCCCGGTAGGGTTGATATTGCGCCCCGTAGGTGCCGGAGCCGATGCCGACCACCGGATGGTCGGCCACCATGGCCAGCGTGGTCCGCCACATCAATAAACGGCCCTTCACGCTGGGGTCGTCCCACGACAGCCTGGTGAGTTTCGCCCATTCCTGCCCGCTTGACGGCACATTGGTCAGGGTTATCAATAGCAGACCAAAGCCGATCACCCATGCCAGCATACCGGCGCCAAATTTCCAGAGCGGCCAACGCCGCCGCCATCCATGCAGCCACCAGAGCGCCGCAAGCGCTCCCACACCCGCCAGCAATCCCCCCTTGCTCCGGCTCAGCAGCAGCGCCGCGCCGATGACGGCCACGCAACTCCACAGAAGCCAAACCCACCCGGTCCTGGTCACCCTTCCATCCGAAGGAGCGTGGATGGAGGCATGCACGGCCAGCACAAGCCCGATCGGCAGGAGAAACGACAGCGCCGCGGCCAGATAATTGGGGTTTCCGATCGTCGAATAGATTTCCGTTTTCGGCAAGGTGTCGGTCAGCTCGAGAAGACGAAGCCCCTGTTCATAATCAAGCCCGAAATATTGCAGCACGGCAATCGATGCCACAATCCCCCCAATGACCACCACGCCCCGCCAGAAACCAAGCAGACGATCCTGATGATGCAATATCACAGGAAGGATCAACATCAACAACAAAAAATGAAATTGGTACCACTGAAATCGAAACGTCCAGACCGGATGGGGCGACACAGTCAGTGACACCCAGCCCCAAGCCCACCAGGCCACGGCGGCCATTACAATGGGGCCCCACGCCACTCGAATCTCCCGTTCGCGCCACCAACCCCAGATGACGGCCATGCCAAGCAACAGCGTGCCGATCTTCAGCAGCGCTTCCTTTGGCGTGTCGAACGATTCAAACGTCCGCCAGGTAAAACCCAGCATGACAACCGCAACGAACATTATGAGGCCCTGGACCCAGCCTCGCCCCATTCCTCTATCGGCCTCCTCCTTCACCCTTTACCCTTCTCACCCCTTACCCCCAAAAAAAAGGGGCCAGCCCGCCCTTCGACGGATTGGCCCCGATCTTTCCTGATCGACCCTTATTTCTGGTGACAGCTTATACAGATCGCGCTGGCCTGATTCGGCGCATGCGACCAGAAGGTCCCGCTAGTGATCCCCGCCGCCGTAGCGTTCGCACTGCCACCTCCGGAAACAAGTGGAGCAAGTATTTCCGAGAATGCACCCGTGCTCGCCACATTGCTGGGCAGCCGCAGGAAGAGCGTCCGCGGCGTGTGGGGGTTGTGGCACGAGGCGCACTCGATATAGGCATTGGTCGCGCCATCAGTCGTTGTAACGCTCACCCCTTCCGAGGCATACGCCCGGAGCCGATCCCGCTTATCCGCCGGGAAGATCCCAGCCCCGGCATCCGGAGTATTCCGCGTCAGGTAGAGCAGTCTCGAGTTCGCATCCACAACCGAGCCGGCGACCATCTCAGCAAATTGCGGATCGCACCCATCAAGAGTCGTGGTGCACGGAATCTCAAAGCTGATCGGATGATCATCCTGAAGGTCTACGGTCAGGTTCGGGAAGGGCGCCGCACCTAAGCCGCCAGAGGCGTCAAGCGTGTCATTCAAGTAGAGCGATCCTGCGAACGGTCCAAGACCCGTCGCGTTCCCCCGGATCGCTATTTCAAAGCTGTGGTCGCCATCCACCGCTTCGCCGGTCATTGCCCCAAAGAGTGTATCAGCCAACGCGTGCTGTCCCGGAAGGACGCTGCCGCTGACGCCGATCACGTTGAGGTTCAAGGCCTGAAGCCCGCCGGAGCCCTGGAGGTTGATCAGGGCGTCAAACGCGATCGTCCCGTCGTGGCAGGAGAGACAGGCCAGCGAAACGCCTTTAATGCCCCCCCCAGCGGTCAGCGTGGCGCTTGATGTGGCCTCGAAGTGGGGGCTGTTGGCCGCCGCATACGTGGTATAGGCGGTGCCGGTATTGATTACACGGTTCCATAGCGGCGCCATGCCGATGCTCAGCAGGTTGCCATAGCCCGCGCCGTGTGGCGTGTGGCAGAAAACGCAAACCTCGCTGCTGCCCGCCGTGGACGACCCAAACAAGATGTTGGAATTGGCCGCCAGGTTATGCTTCGTTATCGACACATTCTCGGCCGCGAAGTGATCGGCGTAGGCGACGCTGCCCCAACCCGACATGAGCAGCAAACCACCCAGCAACCCCACCACCACCACTCTGCAACGCTGTGTAAGCTTTTGCATGACGTCCACCCTCCCTCTCACTGCGAGAACTTCTTTTGCGCTCTAACACCCGGAAAACACCCTTCATAATATGAACCATGCCGACGGTCAATACTGATAGCGCCATACTTATAGCACAACGTCAAGAGGATTTCCACCGCAAAATGCATTTTTTTTAGGTGTCATTTTACCCCTCTTCCGGGGCTGCAACAGGGGCCTCCAATTCACCCCCAGGCGCCGGCTGCTCTCCCGGAAATGGGACAATAGACTCCTCGGTTGATGTTTCTATTGGTTCCTCTGAGAGTGGCGTATCCTCCTGTTTAATATATTGAAATATATGGACTTTCTTATTGTATTGATCCGCCACGTAAATGCGATCCTGCTGATCGACCGTCAGGCCGGCCGGCAGCCAGAATTCGCCGGGGCCGCCGCCCATTCTGCCGAAGAACAACAGAAGTTGTCCTTCAAGATCAAATATTTGCACGTTATTGAAGGCGGCGTCCACGACATAGATATGGTTCTCGCTGTCGAATCCAATACCCTTGGGCTTTGAAAAGTGGCCCAATGCCGTGCCCACCCCGCCGAATTTTCTGATGAACTTCCCATCCGCGTCGAAGAGCTGGACCCGGAAATTGAAGCTATCCATCACGGCCACAGTGCCCGTCGATTGGGAAACGGCGACGTTGGTCGGGAAATTGAATTGAGCATCCTCGGAACCGCGAGTCCCAAACTCGAAGAGAAAGTTGCCTTCGGTGTCGAAAACCGACACATTGTGTTTTTTCGTGTCCACGATATAGATGCGATCGAGCGCCTCATTGACGGCGATCCCGATCGGCTGCTCAAACCGCCCCCGCTCGCCGATGCCGAGCAGAAATTGTCCCTTGTCATCATAGATGACGGCGCGATTCTGCAGACTGTCGGTCACATAAATGCGCCCGCTGGAATCAGCCGTCACCCCCAACGGCTTGGACAGCACGCCGGGGCCGGACATCCCAAGGACGGAGAACATCCCCTCCGCCTCGTCAAACACCATCACCTTGCCCCAGGCGCTGTCGG
>CAZJRH010000014.1:0-4749 GCA_964548215.1 uncultured Nitrospirota bacterium | reverse complement strand
GGTTTCCCGCCGTGCGCGTCGACCTGGCCCGCATTGAGGCGGCCAGCCGCCTGGTGATGCTGTGCCGGGCCTTTTTGCCGGAGGCGGCGCCCCATCCGGCCGCGTTTGAATTATTGGCCGGGGCCCTCTCGGCCCTGAATCAGGGCCGTTCCATCTGGCTCACCCTGCGCCTGTTCGAGATCGGATTGCTGCGCGACGTCGGCTATGAGCCGCGTCTGGACCGCTGCGTGCGGTGCCAGCGCGAATGGCGCCAGGAGCAGGCCGGCGCGCTGTTCTTCTCCCCGTACGGCGGGGGGTTGTTGTGCCGGCGTTGCGCCTCCGTCGACGCCGTTGCGGCCCAGCCGCTGCCGATTCTGCCGGGCGCCGCCGCCTTTGTGCGGCAGGCCGTGCGGCTCGGGCTGGACAAGGGCGGCCGCCTCCATCCATCGCCCCGGGTCTGTCGCGACGTGGATGCGCTGCTGCGGCGCTATCTGCGCGTGCTGCTGGACCGGCAGCCCTTTTCCGAGCGACTCGATGCGTCATGGATCGGTGCTGATTCCTTTCAATCCCCCGTTTCACCCATGAATATTTCCTCCGCCGGAGCGTCTTTCTCTACAAGTAACCGTTGACGGGTGGAACCGACGGATGAAGAGTTGGTGGAGGAGGCCCGGCGGGGCGACGCGGAGGCGTTCCGCGCCCTGGTCGAACGCCATTATCGGAAAGTCTACGCGATCACGATGGGCATGGTGCGCAATGCGGACGATGCGATGGAGCTGACGCAGGAGGCGTTCCTGCATCTGCACCGGTCGATTCATGGTTTTCGGTTCCAGGCGAAATTTTCTACCTGGCTCTACCGCATCGTGACCAATCTGTGCGTCGATCATTTCCGGCGCGCGGGCCGCGCCCCGTTGCCGATGACGCTGCCGGCGGGCGAGGAGGAGGAGGGACCGCCGATGCAATGGGCGGACCCCGGCGCCGAGGCGCCCGACGAGGCGGCCCATCGCTCGGAGTTGCGCGGCGCGCTGGAATGGGCCTTCACCCAGTTGTCGCCGCAGCATCGCGCGGTCATGGTCCTGCGGGAAGTGGAAGGTTTGTCGTACGAGGAGATCGCCGCGGCGATGGGCAGTTCGATCGGCACGGTGATGTCGCGCCTGCATTACGCGCGCAAGCGGTTGCAGGTCTTGCTGGCGCCCTACCGGCGGGCCGATTGATGGCAACCCGTGATGCTCTGTGCTAGGATGGCTCCGAAATGTCAAATGAACGTTGTGCATGATGAATAAAAACCATACCCAATCGATAGAATGGCTCGTCATGCAACATCATGACGGCCAGCTGCCCGAGCGCCATCGCCGGGAGGTGGAAGCCCACCTGGCCGACTGCGATCGGTGCCGGCGCTATGCGCAGACGACGCAATCCGCGGCGGTTTGGTTGCACGGCGCGGCCGGGCAGGCCGCGCGCACCGTGACGTTTGAGCCGGTCTGGCGTGGCGTGGCCGGTCGGCTGGAGGCGTCCCGCTGGAGCTGGTGGGACCGGGTGACCGGCGCGACGGCGGCCTGGCCGCTCCGGCCGGGCTGGCTGGCGGCGGGCGGCGTCATCGCCGCGTTGTTGCTGACGGTGATCAATCCCTTCAGCCGGTTGCCGGCGCTTCCCTCGCATGAGACCTACGTCACCTTTGTGGAAGCGGGCGAGCACCCCGTGATGATCCTGCCTCCGTCGCAATCCGGCGACATGACGGTGATCTGGTTGTTTGAAGCGCACGACGGGGCGTCCGGCCCGCCCACGTGAGGCCGTTGAGCGTATCGGGGCTTGCCGTGGCGTTGATCGCCGGGTTGTGGTGGGCGCTTGCGTCGCCGGCCGCTGCAGAGCAACCGGCCGCGGTGCACCTCTCGGTGGATGTGATCTACGCCGACGGTTCCGGCCAGGGCGTCGATCCCCAACTCCGGGGTGTTGAGCGCCAGTTGAACCGGCAGTTTCGTTATTCGACTTATCGCTTGTTGGGCCAGCACCGGCTCTTTCAGGCCATGGGGCAGGATGGACGGGTTTCATTGCCGGGCGGACGCCATCTGCAAGTGCTGCCCCAGGGCGTGAGTGACGGCGGCGCGGTGGTCTTGATGATCTCGATCCGGCAGGGCGAGCGGTTTGTCATGCCGAATATGGTGTTAAAACTGGCCAATCGGGGCACGGTGCTGGTCGGCGGGCCCGTGCATGAGGCTGGTGTGCTGATCCTGGCCATTACGGCCGGGGTTCAGTAACCGCACGGTTGTTTCCCGATCCGTCGAATATTCGCCGCCCGTCCGCGTCTGAGAGCGTGATGACCACGCACGGCGACACTTTCCAGATTCCAGCGGCGCTTAATCAGTGTACGCGTCAACTGCGGAGGCCGGTATGAGCAACCGAATCGTTTTGGGCGCCCTGGTCATGGGGATGATGGCGGGGATGGCGCCTCCGCCCGCCTGGAGCGCGACGGATTGGAAGGTCACGGTCGCCGAAGGCGATCTGTTTGCCCAGCGATCGGACGGCGTCGATTGGAGCCTTGTCGAGCCCGCCGACCGGTTGCGGGAGGGCGACCGCCTCTGGGCGGCGCCGACCGGCCGGGCCTCCGTGTCGGGGCCGGCGGGGCTGGTGGTCCGCCTGGATCATGAGACGCAGGTGGAACTGCAATCGGACACCTCCTTGCAAAAGCTGCGGCTTCTTGACGGTGCGCTCTACGTCAAACATCCCGAACTGGGCCGTTACGGGTATACCTTTGAGTTGGAACTCGGTCAGGCCGTGCTGCGCAGCGACGGGCCGACGATCATGCGGGTCCGCCGGCTGGACGAAGAGACGGTCTCGATCGTGGTGGATAAGGGTGAGGTTCGCGTCATGACCGCGTCGGACGATTATTGGTTGCGCGCTGGCCAGCAGACGGAGGTGATGCACAACGGACAGATTGATCCGCCCCGTCCCAGCCGCTTGGCCACGCGCGACGCGTTCGACCGATGGAATGACGAGCTGGAGCTCGAACGGGCCCGCGGCGTCGATGCGGCAGCGGATGCGGGGCCCGAGTTGTCCCAACTGGATGGTTATGGCGAGTGGGTGTCGGTTGCGACCCACGGCCGCGCGTGGCGTCCCCGTGTCGCCGTGGGATGGCAGCCCTATTTTTACGGCCAATGGTTGTGGGTTTCTTCTCATGGATGGACGTGGGTGTCGGCGGAGCCGTGGGGTTGGCTGCCGCATCACTACGGCCAATGGGTCTGGGATGGTTTCTATGGCTGGGTCTGGTTGCCCGGCGGCCAGTGGGCGCCGGCCTGGGTGATCTGGACGCCCTATCAGGATGGATGGGCCTGGGCGCCGTACGGTCCGTTCGGCGCGCCGGTCTACGCCCTGCACGTCTCATTTCAGCTCCGTTACTGGTGTTGGAGCAGTCATCTCGGCGGCCCCGGGTGGTGGCGTCATTACCATCCCGTGGCGGCGCCGCCGGCGGTCGTTCGGCCTCCGGGCAAAGATCACCATCACCCGCCGAAATTGCAGCCGCCCCACCATCGTTCTGATACATCGAACCGGGACGCCGCCAAGATCGAGCGGGCGCCGTCCCGCCCGCACGGGCGTGACGTCGCGTCGCTGACATCGACGGCCAAGCCGAAAACCGGCACGTTCAGCCGGTCGCCGGGTCCTGCGGACCGGCCGGCTCGCCGGCCCGATCAGCAGACCACCACGCGCAGCACGCCATCGCCGCGCGTTCGTCCTCCGGTTATCCGGAATGAGCGGGCGATCGAACGGCCGCAAGGCGCCAGGCCGGAGCCCGGTCGCCCTGCGGACACGGCACGCGAACGCCGGCCGTCGATGACCCCGTCTGGCGCAATACCGTCCAAGCCTCCCGCGCGCTTGCAAGCGCCTGAGGTCCGCAGTGACGCCCGGGCAAACCGCTCGCCTGATCATGGGGCGCCGCCGACGGGCGCGGCCGAGCGGCCCGCAGATGATCGCTCCTCGAGTAACCGCCCGCCCGGGTTCCTCACCCGTTAGCCCCGAATTTTGCCCGCCGGCTTCGTCCCGCGGGTTTGACAGAACAGCCCCCCCCATCTACACTGAAAAGTAACGGATTTCTCGTTTTCCAACCGGCCGTCACTGCGCGCCAACACGGGGAGTTGCCCACCATGTCATTGGAACAGTTGGAACACTCGGCCTCTCCGCCGGCGCTGCCGCTCACCGACGCGGTGGTCGCCGACCTGCCCTACACGCAGGAGACCTTCGAAAAACTGTTGCGTGAGCTCCGTGCCGACGAGCGCGCCCCGGCGGGGCTGATTGAAGCGACGATCACCCCGAGCCACCGGCTCTATCTGTTTGTCGTGCAAAAGGAGCTGTACGCGGCGGCGCAATGGCATCATGCGCAGTTCCAATCCCTCACGCTCCGGCGGTTTTTCCAACTGCTTCACGCCGCCTACGACGCGAAGATCAACGTCTGGCGGGCCGATTCGATTCTGCTTAAAAGCCTGCTGGTGCTGACGCAGAAAACGCCCAGCCTGCAGACGACGTCGGCGGTGGTCAAGCTGGACGGGCTGCTGCAGCATCTGGGGCAGCTGCACCGTGACGCCCTGCTCGTGGTCTATGAAGGCGCGGGTTTGACGCTCTGCTATTTTTTGAACGGGCGGCTGGTCTTTCTTCAAAGCCGGAATCCGGCCTGGCAGCAGGGCGACGGCAACAACGAGGAACTGTTGCAGAAGATCGTGCAGGCAACCGCCAAAGCGGAGCCGGTGCCGCTGTCCCTGTTTGAGGACGTCAACGTCCATCCCG
>CAZJRH010000013.1:0-7995 GCA_964548215.1 uncultured Nitrospirota bacterium | reverse complement strand
CCCGACCACCATGGTGAAGAGGAAAAAATCCCGCCATCCGATGGCATCCACCATGACCCCCGTGATGGGGCCTGATAAAATCCTCGGCAGCGCAAACAGGCTGGAAAAGAGCGCATACTGTGTCGCCGAAAATTGTTTCTGTGTCATGCGGAGCAACAGCACGCTAAACGCACCGGTGCCCATGCCGGTCGTCAGGCTCTCAAAGCCCATCGCCGCATACATGAGCGGCCGGTTGACTCCCACCTCGGCCACCGCCACATATCCGAAGTTGGACAAAATCTGCAGCGCGCCAAAAATCCACAGCGCATGGCCCAGCCCCCACACGGTGGTGAGCATGCCGCCAAGAAATGTTCCGGCTAACGTCGCAAAGAGTCCAATCGTTGCCGTCGCAATCCCCACATCGAAATCATTAAATCCCGCCTGGACCAGAAAGGGCCGCACCAGCGCGCCGGCCAGATTGTCGGCCAGCTTGTAGAGGACGACGAAGGTCAAGATCTCGATCGAGCGGTGTACGGAAAGAAATCCGACGAATGGCTCCCACACCGCCGCGCGCAATGATCGGGGAGGCGGGGCCTGATCGTAGTCCGATTTTGGGGCGAACCAGGTCACCGCCATCATCGGCAGATAGAACAGCGCCAGAATGGCAAAGACCCCCGGCCAGGACCAAAGTCCCCCAACAGTGATGGTAAGTCCCCCAGCCACGAACATCGCCGCCCGGTAGATGGCGATGCGCGCCCCGACAGCCACGCCTTGCTCTTCAGGGCGCAACACCTCGACTGCGTACGCATCAATCACAATATCCTGGCTCGCCGATGCAAACGCCATAGCCAGCGCCAGCGCGCCAACAATCCAGAGGATATCGGGCTGAAACTGCACGCCTGCGAGGCTCAACGTGATCCCCAGTAAAACTATTTGCGTCAGAAGTGCCCACCCTAGCTTGCGTCCAGTTCTTGGAATCGGGGCAGCGTACCGATCCATGAGGGGTGACCAGAGGAACTTAAACGTCCAGGGCGCTTGGGCTAATGTGAACAGCCCAATGAGTTTAATATCGACGTGCTCTTGAGCAAGCCAGGTGGGGATGGCGATCCAGACGAGTCCAAGTGGAAGTCCCGAGGAAAAAGAGAGCAGACTGACCGCCGCCGTACGCCACGTACGCATCGCGAGCCAGACGGCCTGCCAACTGGTTGGTTGTTGCATCATGCGCCCCGCATTGTACGTGAAACAATCCCTATTTTTCCAATATGTTACATGGGTTCACCCCAGAGTCCTTCTAGTTGACTCTCGATAAATCATTCGATTACAATAGCGGGTCGTCAGCCGTCGTCGACAAATTCTTATTCGCATGAGTTCCACAGACACCATCCGCTGGACCCCCGAAGCGCTCGAAAGCGTCAAGCGCGCGCCGATCTTCCTTCAGGGCATGGTCCGCAAACTGGCCGAGAAAAAAGCCCGCGAAGTCGGCTGCCAGGAGATCACGGCCGACTTGCTGGCCGCCTGGAAAAATCAGGCGATGGGCTCGATGGGCGGCGCCGCCGGTTTGAAAGAGGCGGCCGACAAGCTCGAAAAAGGCGAACTGCCCTGGACGCAGGAAGCCAAGGAGCGGCTGGAGACCGTGCCCGAGTTCATGCGCGGAATGATCAAGCGGATCGCCGAGGAATTCGCGCGGGACGGCGGCCACATGGAGGTCAACACCCATCTCTTCGCCAAGGTGGAAGCGCTCGGCGTCATCGACACCGAGCCGGCTCAGGCCGCCCTGCCCTGGACGATGGAAGCGCTGGGGCGTTTAGCCAAGAAGATCGAGAATACTCCGGAGATCGCCCGCGAGTTCGTCACCAATATGCTCCGGCACGACGTCGAAGAGCAGGCCAAGGAGCGCGGCCTGACCGAAATTACGCCGGACGTCCTGACCGACTGCTGGGACAAACCTCAGACCAACGTTCAGTGGAGCGAGGAAGCGTGGGCCCGTTTACAGACCGCCCCCGATTTCGTGCGCAGTGGGATCAAAAAAGCTGCCGAGCGCAAAGCCCGCAAAGCGAAGGTCACGGTCATCACTTCAGATTTGTTGACCTCGTTCCGGAATGAAGCGATGATGCGGGCCGTGATGCGGATCCGCAGCCTCGGGTACCGGGAGCTGACGTTCGACGCCTTCGATACGGCCAAGGACAAAGTGAAGCGGCTTCAGGGCAACACCGAAGCGGCCAAACGCATGGAAGAGATTCGCGCCTATGTCAGCAAGAAAGGGCCGATCGGAAACCTGGGTGAAGAACTCATGAACCGCTTCCGCGCCTACCTAAAGGCCGACGGCACACCCAAGCCTCCGTCGCTCAAGGTCGACGATCCCGCAGACAAAGGCGCCTCCAATGGCTAAAGAAAAAGATCTCAAGCAAATCCTCTCGAACATCAAATATACCGACGACGCCAAGGTCCAGGAGCAAATTGTTGACCAACTACTCCAGGTCAAGACCCGCATGGGCCGCATCAAGCGCAAAATTCTGGTGATGAGCGGCAAAGGCGGCGTCGGCAAAAGCATGGTGACCGTGAATCTGGCGCTCGCGTTTGCGCGGGTCGGCCACAAAGTCGGCCTCTTGGACGTCGACTTGAACGGTCCCTGCGTGCCGACGATGCTGGGGCTGAAGGGACAGCGCTTCACGATCACCGCCGATGGCGCCCTGCCGCCGATCGGACCGCTGGGCATCAAGGTCGCCTCGATGGAATTTTTGCTCCAGCCCGACGCCCCGGTCCGCTGGAAAGGGCCGATGGAGCTGTCGCCCGTCTGGCTGGGGCTGCAGGAGATGAGCGTCATCCGGGAATTTTTGGCGGACATCGCCTGGGGCGAGCTTGATTATCTCTTCACCGACCTGCCGCCGGGCGCGGCCGCCGACAAACCGCCCGTGATGGCCGGCTACCTGCCGGAGTTGGACGGCGCCGTCATCGTGACCATTCCATCGGAAGTGGCCACACAGGTGGTCAAAAAATCAATCAGCTATGCGCGGGATGTGGGCATTAAAGTGCTGGGGCTGATCGAAAATATGAGCGGCACCGTCTGCCACCGCTGCGGCGCGGAGGAACCGCTCTTTGCCGGCGACGCCGAGCGGGTCGCCAAGGAAATGGATGTACCATTCTTGGGCCGCATTCCATTTGACCGGACGCTGGGCGCCGCCGCCGACCGCGGCGAGCCGCTGCTCGATCCCGATCAGCCGTCCGTGCGCCATTTTGCCGCGGTCGCCGAACGCTTGACGCAAGCGCTCGAATTCAAAAAAATGATGGCGACATTGTTATAAATCCGCCCCCCTCACCCGCCCTCTCCCCTCAAGGGGGAGAGGGGAAACGTGAGGGACTGAAAGGAGCTAGGGAATGAAATTCGTTTGCCGAAAATGTGAAACCTTCATGCTGTTCGAAAAATTGGAGAGCCCGGCCGAGGCCTCCCTGGGCATCACGTTTGAGTGTCCCGAGTGCGATGCGCGCTTTTCAATGGTGACCAACCCGGGCGAGACCAGCATGGTGCAAGCCCTGGGCGTGAAACTCGGCGGCCGGACCGCGCCGGCCGGGCCGATGGAGCTGACCCGCGAGACGCTCAAGGATCCCAACGTCCAGGATGCGATGCCCGCGTCCGCCGGGGCGGCGACATCCGCCAGTGGCGGATCCGGCGGTTCCTGCCCATTTTCCTCGATGATTTCGGGCATGCAGCAGCCAGCGCGCCAGATGGAATGGTCGCGCGAAGCGCTCGAACGGATGGAAAAGGTCCCCTCCTTTGTGAAACCGATGCTGCAGACGAGCGTGGAGACCTACGCCAAGGACAACGGCATCACGCTGATTACGCCGGCCGTCATGGAAGCCTCCAAGAACGCAGAGACCGACATGACCTGGGCGCCGGACGCCGAGCGGCGCCTGGACAACATTCCCTCCTTCGTCCGGCCGATGGCCCGCAAGGAGATCGAGCGGATGGCCCACGAGCGGGGATTGACCAGCGTCACCGCCGCTTTGATGGACGAGGCGAAGGAAAAATTCATGAGCATGGGAATCTGAAGTAGCCATGGCGACGGTTGATCATCTTTCCACGCTTGAAGAGGAAATCGCCACCCACCAGGCGGTGCACCATCCGTTTCTGCGGCGCTTTGCGGCCGGCCCGCTCACGCGGGAGCAGATTCAGACGTTCGGATTGCAGCATTACCAGTTGGTGAAGGTGTTCACCACCTACATGACGAACCTGCTGCCCCGCCTGCCCGATCAGGACGCGACGCAACTCTTCCGCACCGTTTTCGATGATGAGTTCGGCCGGCATACGATCTTCAACAGCCACCCGGCGCTCTACCGGAATTTTCTGAAATCGCTGGGGCTGGATGACGCCGCCTGGGGACGGGTGGCCCTGCTGCCGGAGACCTCCACGTTTATCGAGTTTCATCTGGAATTGACCCGCTCCGGCCATTTTTTGTCGGCGCTCGGCTCAATCGGTCCCGGCCACGAATATTCGATCCCGACCATGTTCACCTATCTGGTCGAGGGCTTGCGCGGCAGCCGCCTGGTCTCCGAGGAGGCGCTGAATTATTTCACGCTCCACATCGAGGAAGACAAGGAGCACGCCAAGATCTTCAATCAACTGCTCGAACGGTATCTGGGAACAGATGAGAACCGAGGGCACATTCGAACCGGCGTGCTCAAGTCGTTGAAGGCCCGTTCTCTGTTCTGGGACGGTCTGCAACGCGCCGTGTTCGGCGGACGCGCCGCATGAAGGAGTGGCTCTCCCAACCAGGCTTTCTTGGAACCCACGGGACCCTTGGGACGGACACTAGTTTTGTCATGGCAATCGTCTTTACTATTCTATTCATTGTTGGTTGGCGAATGGCCAAGCAACACGAAACTAACCGCCATCACACACTCGTCTTGTGGGCAATGGTCAGTATGCTCATCTACTTTACCTTTTACTATCTAGCTCAAGGGCTTGGTGCGCTCGCCACGGAGGGCAAGGAAGGCTTTGGAGGACCTGACTTGATCTATAATTACGTGTTCAAACCAATATTGACGATTCACATTTTTGTGGTCACCCTAGGTCTTATAATGGCGGTTTATATGATCGTGTTGGGGTTTCGCGCCGCGATCAAACGTAATGGAATATGGGCGCTGCAGATGGGGCCAAAGATAATGGGGCCGTGGACACTATATAAACTGCTTGGCAGTGCATTCGTGCTCTTTGCCATCCTGGGTGCAATTCGCTGGGACAGCTTCGCACGATTGAAAGTCTATATTTACGGTTTTCTGATAGTGGCAGTGGTGATATTGGCTGAAAAAGGCGTTCAGTGGTGGATTCCGGATGGAGAGCGGCGCCATCGGGTAATTGGCACTTTTACCATGGTGCTTTATGCAATCGCGCTGATCACCAGCATGACCACCTACGCCCTGCTCTATATCGTCTATCCGCCCGCCGTCCACCCACTATAAATGGGGACAGATTTATTTTCTGCTTTTTGCTTCCACCGCCAGTGGCAACCGGGAAAATAAATCTGTCCCCATTTATCAGGCCGGCCGGGTTTACTCGCCCTTCTTTTTTTCGTCAGACAACGTAATCTTCGAAAGTTTCTCCGCGTCGATCGCGCAGCGGAAGCCGATGATCGCATCGCTCCGGTGCGGCACGGCGGCGAAGCGTTTGGCCGCCCGCGCATTCTGGCTCAGATCATTCCATGATCCGCCGCGAAAGACCCGGTTCCTCGACTTTTCCGGCCCCGCGGGATCTTTTTGCGGCGCCGTGGCGTAATAATCCTCCGCATACCAGTCGGCCACCCACTCGTTGACGTTGCCGATCATATCGTAGGGCCCGTACGGGCTGCGCCCCGCGGCAAGCGCGCCCGGCGGCGACGAGTACTGATGGCCGTCGTCCTGGCCGACCAGATTGGCCCGCCCGACTTCGTCCGTATCGCCCCACGGCCATCGCCGCCCGTCCTCCCAGCGCGCCGCCTTTTCCCACTCCGCCTCGGTCGGCAGTCGCTTCTCGATCCATTGGCAATAGGCCACCGCCGCGGTCCATGACACGCCCACGGCAGGCAACTCCGGCGCGGTGATCTTGGTAATTTCGTCCTCAAAGAACGGAATGAACGGCTTGGTCGATTCCGTCATGTTGACAAACTGCTGGTACTGGCCGTTGGTGACTTCGTATTGATCGATGTAGAAGGCGCTGACGTAGACCGGCAATTGGGGCATTTCGTCGGTGTCGCCTTCTCCCATGGCCGTGCCCCGGATGAAGACGCCGGCCGGAATAAAGTTCATCACCGCGCCATCCATCGTCGTCACGCTTTTCACGTTGGAGAAATCCTGCTCGGCAAAATGAGGGGCCGGCGCCGGGCCGCGCTCACCCTCGCGGTGTTTGCGGCTGCCGACCGCCTTCTCAAACCCCAGGCTGACGAGCATCAGGAAAAAACCGAGAAACACGAGCCCGACGGCCCAGTAGATATATTTGTCCTTCATCGAGCCTCTCTCATCGTGTGAAATGGCGGCGGCGCGCGATCACATAGACGACAAACGGCGTCAGCAGCGCCAGAAAGATCGTGCGGATGCGGCCGTAGCCCTCGAACACAAATCCCAGCACGGTGCTGGTCAGCACATCGGCCGCGTAAAAGAGCGTCAGGTAGTAGGCCCACCGACGCATGGTGAGAAATCCATAGCCGATCGCCAGGTGGAGCAACGGTTGCGCCGCCAGCACCGCCTTGGCCGCCAGCCCCGACGTGGTGACGCCGAAAAATTTCGGCGTGTAGCTCCAGTCGGTGCCCATGATGTTCCACAGCTCTATTGGCGCGCTGACCAAAAACAAAAGCCCGAAGATCGTCAGATCCAGCGGGCGTTTTGCAGGGCTCGTTGCGGTGGCCGCGGCGGTCTGCATGGCGTCGGGCGTCAGTGAGGGTAGAGCGTTCGCATGGCGGCCGCCAGAAAGACAATGGCGAGCGCCAGCACCAGAGAAAACCGCAGGAACGGCAATTCGGTGATCACCTGCTGATCCGGATTCCGGCGGATCTCCAGGTAGTTCCGCCAGGCGATGGTCAGGAAAATCACGACCAGAAACAGCTTGGCGCCCAGCAGCGTCAAATATTGGGGCGGAAACGTGCCGCCGTGGCGGCTCATGCCGAGGTTGATCGCGCCGGTCACCATCAGCACAAAGGTCAGGAGAAAGGTGATGAAGGTAAACTTCTTATGAACGGCGTAGAGGACCGACCCCGCCACCTGCACCGACAGAGTCTGCTTGAGCGCAGGGACCAGCAACAGGAACGAAAACGCGACACCGCCGAGCCAAAAAATGACCGAAAGGAGATGAACCCAGTGATTGACCAACCGGAAAAGACTCAAGCGTCGCCCTGCTTGAGCGCAGGCGCCTCCCCCCGGGAGAACTCGGAAAACTTGAATCGACGGCCTAAGCGGGCTTCGGCCTGCTCGCGAACGGTTTGCATCAACTCCGGCGTCACCTGGCCGATCCGCTGCTCGGTCGCGTATCGCTCAGCCGCCCGGGCCACCATGCCGCGGGCGAATGAGGGCAGGCGACGCAGCCGCTCCTTGGCGTCATCCGTCCAGGCCAGAGTGAAAACCACCTCCAACCCGAAGGTTTGCTCCTGCGGCAGCGTGATCGTCTTCCCGCCGTAGGCGCCGGGCTGGTAGCCGCAGGCGGGATCCTCCGCCAGATAGTCGCCATAAGCGGCATAGGCCCGGCAGCGGCAGCCGCCGCAGATCTGGGAAAACTCGCAATCGCCGCAGCGGCCGCCAAGCTTGGGGTCGCGCAGATTGTTCAGCTCGGGTGACGTCCGCCAGATCTCCGCGAACGACTGTGTGCGTAAATTACCCGCCGTCACCGGCATGTAGGGACAGGGCGTCACGTTGCCCTCCGGCGTGATCCGGCAATAATATTTGCCGGCCGGGCAACTGCCCTGGGCATAGTTTTTCAGGAGGGAAGAATCGGGATCGAGCTGATAGATGATCCGGCGAAAATGGGGCGCGCATTTGGCCCGAAGAATCAGATCG
>CAZJRH010000012.1:0-2292 GCA_964548215.1 uncultured Nitrospirota bacterium | reverse complement strand
GGTGCGGGGGAAGGGGCAGGAGCGGGGCGGCCGTCGGCATCTCGTTCCTCGGCGAGTGGAGTGGCCGCGAGGATACAGGGCAGGGGGTGAAACCGGTGGGTGACGGGCCGCGTGGAGCTCGAAGGGTCGTACGCGCCGCTTCTGCGCCCGCCCGGGCTGCGCGGGTGGGTATCATGGCGCGGCGTGTCCGATGTCGAGATCGGGGGGGCGATCGAGGGCTGCCCGGTTGCGTCGAGGACGCCCCTGAGGGTTCGTGATAGCGCGAGTGTGCGACGGAGATCCCACAGGCGATCGAGACGCGCCATACGGGCGGGGCGAGCCGGGCCTCGTCTGCTTCGATCGCAGGGTGCAGGCCTTCCTCGGGGTGCTGTTGCTCCTGCTCAGCCTGGGCACGGTCTTCAAGCTCCACGGCTCCTCGATCGGAGCGTGGAACGGCAGACTCCCGGATCGCAGGCCCGATGCCGGTGTCCTGTTGGGAACGCCCAAAGGCATTCGCAGCGACGAGTGGATCTTCACCACGCCGGCGATCATCAGCCAGGCGAGCGTGCTTCCAGCGTTCTCCGTCACCAATCAGGGTTGGGGCTCAGCGCAGGCACCCTTGATCAGCAATCTGCCCGTCCGGCACTGGTCGATACTGGTTCGTCCCCAGTTCTGGGGGTTCTTCGTCCTCGACATCGAGCGCGGGTTCGCCTTCTACTGGAACATGAAGGCGTTTCTTCTGCTCACTGGCATGTTCCTGTTGCTCATGTTGCTGACCGGGAACGACTTCGGAGTATCGCTGCTCGGCGCTGTCTGGATGTTCTTCTCCGGGTTCATCCAATGGTGGTACTCCGCGCCCGGCATGCTGCCCGAGGCCGTTGGTTGCGTGGCACTGCTCCTCGTCGCGGCGCACCATCTGGTCCTTTCCTCCCGTAGATGGGTGATCGCCGCTTCGGCGCTGATCTTCGCACTCTGCCTGCTCGACTTCGCTCTATCTTTGTACCCACCGTTCCAGGTGCCGCTCTTCCATCTCGGCATCGCCATCCTGGTCGGCTCGCTGGGTCCGCGGCTGGCGATGGGCCTGGGAAGGGTCAATCTCGGGTTTCGCGCCGGCTGCGCGATCCTTGCGGTCTCGGTTGCCGGAGTCGTCCTCGCTTCGTACTACAGCGACGCCAGGCCGGCCATCGATGTCATGCGCAGTACGGTCTATCCCGGATCGCGGATCTCGATGGGAGCCGAGCTCACCTGGGCCCAGGTCTTCGGCGGCTTCTACGGCGCCTTCATTTCCCAGGAGAGCCATCCGGAAGCGTGGGGCAACGTGTGCGAGGTGAGCAATTTCGTCCTGCTCTTCCCCGTCCCGATGGCCGCGCTCCTCTGGCAGGCCTGGCACAAACGGCGAGTGACTGCCCTCGAGTGGAGCTTGATCGTCTATCTCGTCGTGGTCTTTGCCTGGCTGACCGTTCGCTGGCCGTACGCGCTGGCGGTGGCGTCCGGCTTCGCATGGACGCAGGGGCCGCGACCGCTCCTGGGGCTTGGGCTCGCCAGCATCATCCTGTGTTGTGTCTTCCTGGCGAAGCGGCGTGTCGACCTTCCCGATGGCTCCACAGCGCGGCTCTTCGTCGCGATCCCGTGGCTCGCCCTCCTCGTGGCATTCGCCCTGAGCGCAGGCCGCGAGACCGGGAACTTTGCGACGGGCGCCCAGGTTGCACTCGCCAGCCTGGTCCCCGCAGGCGTGGGCTACCTGTTGCTGACACGCAGGCGGATCGCCTTCGCCATCTGCGTGCTCGTGCCGAACATCTGGAGCAACGGCTTGGTGAATCCGATTGCGGTAGGCCTGGGACCGATCCTGGACACCGAGCTCTTTCGGGAAGTGTCTCGGATCGTCGAGCGGGATCCCGATGCTCGCTGGACGGTTTACGCAAGCTACCCGAGGGCCAACTTTCTCAAAGCGACGGGTGCCCAGGTGTTCAACGGGACACAGGTCGTACCTCCGCTCGAAGACCTGCGCGTGATCGACGCGAGCCCGACCGCCGCCCGGACCTACAACCGCTTCGCCCACATCGAGCTCGTTCCCAGGAAGGGGTCGAGCGTCACCTTCAAACTCCGTGGAATCGACAGGTACTCGATCGCGATCAGTCCGATGAGCGACGTCTGGCGTCGCCTGGGCATCCGGTACGTCACGCTCCCGTTCGCCCCGACGAGTCGCGAGTTCCTCGCAATGACTTCGCTCGTGCTGGAGCAACCCGACGCCCGGATGTGGGTCTACGAATACCGATGGATCCACGCGCCAAAGGGCGCGCCGTGATCCGGATC
>CAZJRH010000011.1:0-4298 GCA_964548215.1 uncultured Nitrospirota bacterium | reverse complement strand
TTTGTCGATCCGCTATGAGCGGGACGGCTATGTCGCGCAGGACATGGAAAGCCGGAACGGCACCACGGTGAACGGCCGCGCCATCACCAGCGCGCCGCTCACCGGCGGCGAAAGCCTTCGGTTGGGCGATGTGGCCGTCCGCTTTATTCCCGAGACGGAGGATGCGGCCATCGATGCCGACGGCCCCGAAGCGAACAGCGAGACGACGGTGGTCAAGATCGTCCAGAAGCCCGCCGCCTATCAGCACACGGGCGTGCTGGGATGGTTTGACGTGATCAGCGGCCGGTTGAGCGGCATGCGGATCGAGTTGACCCGGGTCAAAATGCTCATCGGCCGCACGAAGGGCGATGTCATCATCGACGACCCGAAAATTTCCCGCGAACACGGCTCGATCGAATGGACGGCCGATGGATTTCTCTACGTCGATCTCGGCAGCTCCAACGGCAGCTTCGTCAATCACGTGACGGTGAACAGTCAGCTGCTCAAGCCGGGCGACGTGCTGCGGCTGGGCGAGAGTGAACTGCGGTTGCAACTGCAGGAGAAAGCGTGATTGAGTTCCTCCTCGTACCCATCACGGCCCAGATGACGACCGGGGCCGCGTTGCCAGCGTTGGAAAACCTGGAGACCCTGGCGGTGCGGTGGTTCAGCGGCGATCAGGGGCTGATCACGGGCGCCTATCTGTTTCTGTTGCTCTGCGCGGCGATCGGGATCAAGCTGTTCCGGTCGTTTCGCGACTCCGTCGCCGTGTCGCAACGGGATGGCCGCGGCCCGGCCTCCCAGCGCAAGCAGGAGCAGGCAGTTCGCAAAGAGGCCAAGCGCTGGAAGAAGGCCAAGGCCTACAGCCGGGCCGGCGAGTGCTTCTCCTCGATCGGCGATCACGAGCAGGCGATCGAAATGTTCCGGAAAGCGGGCGCGCACGGGTCGCTTGCCACGCTCTATCGCCAGATCAAACGGTGGCAGGATGCGGCGTCGGCCTATGAGCAGTGCGGCGACCTGGCGCAGGCGGCGGCCATGTATCACGCCGATCGGAATTATGCCCGGGCGGCCCAACTGTTTGCCAAGGTCGGCCAGTTGTCGACGGCGGCCGAAATGTTTGAGCGGGCCGGGCAGATCCGCGAGGCCGCCGAAAACTACGAGCAGGCCGGCGTGATCGAGCGCGCGGCCCGGCTGTACGAGGAGATGAACGACCTCGAGAGAGCCGCGCCGCTGTACGAGCAGCATTTTACGCAGGAACGGAACCGCCATCGCGAACCGGGCCAGTCGGAATCGGGCAAAAGCCTCGAGCAGGTGAATGCCGTCGGCCGCCTGGCGGCCCAGCTCTTTCTGCAGTCGAATCATCCCGATCGGGCGGCGGCGTTGTTCGAGCAATCCGGCGATTTGGAGAAGGCGGGCGCCGCCTATGAAGCCGCCGGCCAGTTTGAGTCGGCAGCCCAGCTCTACGAGCAAACGGGGGACGATGAGCGGGCGGCCCGCTGTTTCGAGCAGGGGGGCCAACCAAAGCGTGCCACGCTCCTGCGAGCCCAGCGCCTGCTGCAGGCCAGTCAATGGGAGGAGGCGGCCGCGCTCTACGAGGAGGCGGGCGAAACCCAGCAAGCGGCGGAACTGCTGGAACGGGGCGGGCTGCACGCCGGCGCGGCCGAGCGGTATCTGTCCGTGCAGGACTATCCCCGCGCCGCCGAGTTGTTTCTCAAGGCCAACGACCGCCCTCAGGCCGCAATGGCGTTGGAGGCCGGGCGGCGTTTCAAGGAGGCGGCCGCGCTCTATGAGGAGCTTGGCGAGGCCGAGAAGGCCCGGGGCCTGTACGAAAAACTCGGCGACCATTACCACGCCGCCCTGCTGTGCCAGGAACTGGGGCACCAGGGACGGACGATCGAATTGCTGCAGAAGGTCGACACGCAATCGGACGATTATTACCGGGCATCGCTGCTGCTGGGAGAACTCTTTGTGTCGCAGCAGATGTGGGACGCGGCCCGCCAGCGCTACGTGAAACTGGTCGGCGACGAGACCGAAGCGGCGACCCAGATGGAGCCGCTCTACCGGCTGGGGACGCTGGCCGAAAAACAGCGCGATTACCCGGCCGCGCTGCGCTGGTACGAGAAAATTCTGTCGCACGACGTCAACTACCGGGACACCATGGGCCGGACCAACCTGATCAAGCGCGCGATGTCGAGCGCCAAGAAGGCCATGGCCGATGCGCCCCGCGGCGATGCCAGCACCGTGGTGGAGCAGACCAACGCCAAGCCCCGCCGGTACCGGATCATCAAAAAGGTCGGCCAGGGCGGCATGGGTATCGTCTACCAGGCGGAGGACACGCTGCTCGGCCGGATCGTCGCCTACAAAGTGCTGCCGCCCAGCGTGAAGGAGCAGCCCAAGGTGCTGGCCAGTTTTCTGCGGGAGGCGCGGATCGCCGCCTCCCTGAGCCATCCCAACATCGTCGCGGTCTACGACGCCGGCCACGAGGCCGGGGATCTCTACATGGTCATGGAATACGTTGACGGGATGAGCCTGAAGGAGCGGCTGCACGAGGTGGCGCCGCTGCCGTTCGATGAGTTCATGCACGTTGCGGTGAATCTGTGCCAGGGGCTGGCCTACGCCCACCGGCAAAAAGTGGTGCATCGGGACATCAAACCGGCCAACGTCATGCTGGGACGGGACCGTCAGGTCAAAATCATGGATTTCGGTCTGGCCAAGGTCGTCAGCGACGCCCTGGCCGATCGCACCTCGGTCAAGGGCACGCCGCTCTACATGGCGCCCGAGCAGGTGACCGGCGATCAGGTCGACCACCAATCGGACATCTACTCGCTGGGGTGCACGCTCTATCGCATGGCGACGGGCCGTCCGCCCTTTACGGGCGGCGATCTCTACTACCACCACCTGCACACGAAGCCGGAGCCGCCGGTGTCGATCAACCCGGCGATCCATCCGCAGTTGAACCGCCTCCTGCTGACCTGTCTGGCGAAGAAGAAACAGGAGCGATTCGGCGACGTGGAGCTGATCATCAAGGCGTTGCAGACGATTCCCGCCCCGCCCGGGTTGACCGTCGGCTGATGAAGTGGATCCTGATCATCGCGTTGCTGGCCGGGCTCGGATGGGGCGGCTACGAATGGCTCAATGACGTCATGCGGCGCGAAGCGTTCGGCTCGGCCATCGAGGCGGCGATCGACGATCCCCGCGTGCGCGGGCTGGAGCAGATCCGCGCCGAGATCCGCACCGCGGCCGAGCGGGAAGGGCTGGACGTGGCGCCGGAGGCGATTGAGCTGGTCGTGGCGGCCTCCGACAAGCAGCCGGTGGCGGGGTTGATGGTCGGCGGCGCCGGCCTGATGACCACCACGCAGCGCATGACGGCCCGGGTGCACTACGAGCGGGAGTTCTTTGGACAGCGCCGGCCGGGCTTTATCGAGCGGTCGAAAGTCTATGTCGCCTCCGCCTCGGCTCCATCCGGTGCGCAGGATCGGGTGCTGGGCGATATCCCGTAAGTTCTTTAGATTCCGCTTGTCCCGGCCGCTTGGGCCATCGATTCTCTGTTGACTCTCCTCTGCCTGCTCGTTAGAATGGCGGGCACCACCATCGGCAGGGGGCCACAGCATGGCGAATCCGGCCATTGAGTCCGACCGCCGGTACGAAGCGGTATCCATCCCATTTTCCGATCGACGGGCCGACGCGCGGCGCCGGTTCCGCCGGTTTCTCATCTCCCTGCCGGTCAGTTGCCGGGATCGCGCCAAGCTGGTCGAGAGTTATTCCCTGGACATCGGATTGGGCGGCATCTCGCTGCTGGCCGAACAACCGAAATCGCTCGGCGGCGAGCTGGTCCTGCAGTTTTCCTTTTCCCCCGACCTGTACGTGGAATTCCATAGCGAGGTCATTCACGCGGCGGAAAGCACCGATCTGAACCGGCAGGCCACCGTCGGGCTGCAATTCATCCGGGGCACCGACACGGAACGCAAAGCGCTGGCCTCGTATCTGGCCGGCGTCGCCAATATGACCATCCCGCCGCAAACCGCCTGGACGGCGCCGGGGCTGTGGCACCGGTCGGAATTTCTCTCCTCGCGGTTGATCAAAGTGGAGCCGGACGCCGGCGCCACGGAACGGCCCGGCCGGTGGCCGGGAGGGTGGGAGCAGCAGGTGCAGGAGGAGTTCATCCGCGCCGTCGTGCCGGTTGAACTGTCGGATAACGGACTGCGGCTGGCGACGGTCGAGGCGACCATCCATCACGCGATCGGCGTGCTCCCGGACTCGACGCTGCTGCTGCGGTTGAAAGTCGCGGCGATCAAGCGGGCCACCGTCAATCTCCATTTTTA
>CAZJRH010000010.1:0-8308 GCA_964548215.1 uncultured Nitrospirota bacterium | reverse complement strand
AACAGCGTGCCGATCATTTTGCGATCAACCCAGTACTCTTTGCCGGCGACGGTTCGAACCGCCTTTTTTAAGGAAGCTTCCGAGGTCGTATTCTGGAGATGGCCCTTCGCCCCCGCCCGGACGAACTCCAGAATATTGGGCTCGACGGCATGGTCCGTGAGGACGATCGTCCGGCTGTGAGGGCTTCGCCGGCCGACCTCCTTGAGCGCTTGGAGGAGCCGGTCGTGGGGGAGTGCCAGCCCCAGCAGCACGATATCCGGGTTCTTTTTCTCAGCTAACTGGAACAGCTCCTTCGTGTCGGCCGTATCTCCAACCACGGCAAGGTCGGCTTCTGCCGCGAGGACGCTCCGCATGCCGGCCCGCGTAATTTCCCGATGTTCCGCAATGAGGATGCTGATCTTGTCCATGTTGGGGTTCGAATACTTAACCCCCGATTACTGGCAAATTTCATGGGGAAAGTCAAGGAAACTATTCACATCACGCACTTTCACGGTTTCGGTATTGGGCTCAGCACATCAGAGCGGACGACTACGGCAAATGGATGAGAACGGCGCGGCGGGCACAACCCAAGAGGCTAGAGAGACCGCCAGGGATACGACCCTGGTCGTAACCGTGCCCTCAACCTGCCTCAACCCGGCCTGGTGGAGGGGGGCGCATCCGTCGAACGTCGCAGTCTTGCCGGGCTCTGCTCCTGAGCGACGAAAAATCCTTCCAACGGCGGATGGGAATCACATCCGAACCTAGCTATGATGGCCGTCACATTGAGCGAGGGCGCGTGCCCAATGGTGCTTGCGGTCTCGCCGGTGACACTACTGATAATCACGAAGGGGGGTGAGTTAGAGATGCGAAACATGATCACGCGTTTGTTCGTGGAAGAGGAAGGGATCAGCTCGGTGGAGTATGCCATCCTGCTGGCCTTCGTCGCGGTGGCGTTGATTACTGTCGTCACAGGGCTTCGCAACAATGTGGTGGCTGCATTTAACGCTGCCTGCACGGCATTGGATGGCGCCGCTTGCTAAGCGTCATTGGATGGCAGATCTGATCCAGTGCTAACTGTTGGGTTGTTCGCTTGAGAAAAACGGGGTTAATGAAAGGGAACACGTGGAAGCCTGTGAAGCAGCAATAGACCAGATGCCTGTGTATGGGAGGCCATCTCGAACGGGGGGCCGTGTGCTGAAGCTAGCGGCGCTTCTCGCCTATCTGCTGGCTCTTGCGGCGCTCGATCTATTCCGACCGGAATGGCTTGTGGTCGGCGGCACGCTGTTCTTCATTACTCTCGTCAGCCTCTGGGACTGGCGCTGGCATCGGGTGCCGAACCTCTTCACCTACCCAACCATGGTGGTGGGGGTGTTCTATCATGCCCTCACCGCCGGATGGGGCAAGGCGCTCTTCAGCATTGAGGGGCTGTTGCTGGGCGGCGCATTACTGCTGATACCGTATATGTTGAAATGGGTGGGCGCCGGCGACGTGAAGGCGTTGGCCGCCTTGGGGGCGATCTGGGGGCCGGGCGCGATTTTCCAGATCTTTCTTGCGGCGCTGCTCCTGGGCGGATGTGTCGGATTGGGCTTCCGCCTGATGCGCGGCGGGCTCACGGCCACCATGAGACGGTATGGGTTGATGGCGAGGATGTGGTTCTGGACAAAACGGTTTCATTACATGGAGCCGGCAGTCGCTGAAGGGAACGCGCTCATTCCCTATGGGATGGTGATCTCTGGGGGCGTTGTGGCGTGGTACCTCTTTGTCGCGGAGACGTTCTCATGATGGTTAAGGAGATCATTGGGAACGCCCGAGGGATTAGCAGCGTTGAATTTGCCATCATCCTACCCGTTTTCTTGCTGCTGATCTTCGGCATGATTCAATTCGGACTGGGTTGGTGGCTTTCGCAGTTGATCACCAACGGGGCGCGGGAAGGGGCGCGCTTCGGCGTGGTGGTGGCCGATCCGCCGATCACGGACGCTCAGGTCCAGCAGCGTGTCGTGGACTATCTCACCAGTTCGGGCGTCAGCGCGACAACGGATATGGTGGCGGTCACCTACGATGGCGTGCCGGGGGCGTTTGCCGGCTGCGACAGCGGCTGCGCGGTGAGCGTGCAGGTCTCGGTGCCCGTGCTCAACTTGATGCCGGTGCTCTTTCCCCTGTTTCCCAGTAATCTGCAGGCGACAGCGGTGATGCGTCATGAATAATGTGCAACAGCTGCAACTCATTGATTCCGAACGAGGTGTCGTATGAAAGTAAAGTGGCCCTATCTGATGCTGGCGGTGGCGATCGGTCTTGGACTGGCGACGACGCTCCTGATCTCCCGCTGGATGGAACGGCAAGCGGAATTGCAGACCGGCCCGCGGGAGGAGCAACTCGTTGTGCGGCCGATCGTGGTCGCGGCGCTGGATCTTGTGCCCGGCGCGAAGCTCCGGGAGGAATCGCTGCGCGTGATGAAATGGCCGGCCGACAGTCTGCCGCCGGGCTCACAGAGCGATCCGTCGAAGCTCGTCAACCGGGTCGCGCTCCAGCCGATCGTGTCCGGTGAGCCGATCATGGAGGCCAAGCTCGCCCCGGAAGGGACCGAGGGAGGGCTTACCGCCATCATTGCGCCAGGCAAGCGGGCCATGAGCGTCAAGGTGGATGAGATCATCGGCGTCGCGGGATTCGTCATGCCGGGCAGCTATGTCGATGTGCTCGTGGTGTTGGAGGATAGCAAGACGAGGCACAAGGGGCTGGATGCGGCGGCCCAAACGATTTTGCAGAACGTCAAAGTGCTGACGTCAGGCCAGAAAATCATCAATGAGAAAAAAGAACCGGTGCTGGTCAATGTGGTGACCGTTGAGGTCACGCCGGAGGAGGCGGAGAAGCTGGCGCTGGCCTCCAACCGTGGTCGGCTGCAACTGGCACTGCGCAATCAGTTCGACAGGGAAGAAAGCCAGACCTATGCGATTCATACGCCCCAGTTGATCAAGACCCGGTACGTGCCGGCGGTGGCGCGAAAGACTGGAGTGGTTGTTGAAGTGTACAGGGGCGTAAAAAAGACTGAGGAAAAATTCTAATGCCTCACAAGAGCATCATATCGATGAGCGTATTGTATACGCTATTCTTCGCCATCAGCCTGGCGCTGGCCGGCAACGCGGCGACCGGGTACGCCGGGGAGCCGACTCGCCTCAATCTGACGGTCGGCCGCTCGCACACGATTGATCTCGCCTTCGACGTCAGCCGCGTCTCGGTGGGCGATCCGGCGATCGCCGATGTCGTGGTGGTCAGCCCCCGCCTGGTCTACGTCCTGGGCAAGGGTGTCGGGGGGACGAACCTGCTGGCTCAGGGCAAGGGGCCTCAGCAACAGATGATTCTCGATTTAATTGTCGAAGCCGATCTGACGGCGTTGAAGGAAAAGCTGCATCTCCTGTTCCCCCAGGAGGTGGTCGAGGTGCATCCGGCCAATGACGGCATTCTCCTGAAGGGGGAGGTTTCTGGGTCGTCGGTGCTGGCGCAAATTCTCTCCGTCGCGGAGCCCTTTGCGCCAAAAAAAGTCGTCAATCTACTGCAGGTGGGCGGCTTGCAGCAAGTGATGCTTGAAGTGAAGGTGGCGGAAGTCTCCCGCACGGCGCTCAACAATCTCCGCTTTAACTATCAGTCGGTCGTGAAGGATATCTTTTTCGGTTTCACCAATCTCGGCGGCGCGCTGCCCATTACGGAGATGATCACCACGATTCCGGACCTCGCGCTTTCGAGTGTAGGATATAACATTGCGCCAAGCACCAATCTGATCGTGGGCGCCCCGGGCGGCCACATCATTGGGTTTATCGAAGCGCTGCAACAGGACGGTCTCGTGAAGATCCTGGCCGAGCCGAATCTGATTGCGGTGAGCGGCCAGGAGGCGCATTTTCTGGCCGGCGGCGAGGTGCCGGTTCCGGTGCCGCAGGGCGGGGTCTCCAATACGACAACGATCGATTATAAGAAATTCGGCGTGCAGCTCACGTTCCAGCCGACCGTGCTGGAATCCGGCAAAATCAGCCTGCGCGTCATGCCCGAGGTGAGCGAGCTCGATTTCTCGATCGCCATTCAGGTGGGCGGTTTTGTCGTGCCGGGTTTCACGACCCGGTCGGTCTCGACGACGGTCGAGCTGATGGACGGCCATACCTTCGCCATTGCCGGCCTGATCCGTGACGACGCGAAGAATCTGATCGCAAAGTTCCCCATCCTGGGGGATATCCCGATTCTCGGGGCGCTCTTCCGCAGCAGCTCCTTCCAGCGGCAGGAAACCGAACTGCTGATCCTGGTTACGCCGCGACTGGTCAAGAGCATGGGCGCTCCCGATACGGTCGCGCTGCCGACCGACCGCTTTGACGACTATGAGCGCGAGATGGTCGGGTTTCCCTATCCGGCGCGCCGTGCCGTGCCGGCCTCGACCGGAGGCGGCTTCGAAGGGGAGTTCGGCCATGGGAGATAACACAATGCGGCCATTCAAGGAACAGATCATGAAAAGAGAGTTGATGCGGGGTGTCGCTCTTGCCACCGCCGTGCTGCTGGGGGGATGCGCCATGCTTCCTCCCCGGCCGGAGCCGCCCATGGGCGCGGCTGTTCGCGCCACGATGGCGCGGCAGATCGCCGATCCGGCGGCGAGTGAACGGACCGATTCCAGTGAAGGACTGGAGGGGCCGGCGGCAGCGGGCTCGATGCAGGACTATCATCGGAGTTTTTCCGAGCCGAAGAAACCGTCATCCCCATTCGGCTCGATTGTCATCGAATCGCCGGGCGCGGGAAAGTAAGGCGGCGGATGATGAAACGGATCACGGAAACGAAAGGCGTCGTCACCGTCTTTGCGGCGTTGACCATGTTGCTCTTCCTGGGTTTGGTTGCGCTGGTGGTTGACCTGGGTTTCGGCATCACGGTCAGGACGCAATTGCACCAGGCCGCCGATGCCGCGGCGCTGGCCGGCGCGTCACAATTGGATGGCACTCTCGCTGGGATCGACAATGCGCGCAATCAGGCCATTGCCTACGGCGCCAACAACAGCGCGGCCGGGTCTCCCGTCACCATCGCGCCGGCTGACGTGGAGTTTGGCTGGTGGGATATGCCGAACAGAAACTTCAATCCGATTCTACCGGGTGGATTGGGCTATCCGAATGAGGTCAACGCGGTTCGCGTGGCGGCGCGATGCGACGGCACGAGCAATGCGGCCGTGCCGACCACGTTCGCGAGAGTCTTGGGACGCCCGACGATGAACGTCAGAGCCAATGCCGTCGCGTCAAAAGGCGGGCCGAGCCGCTGCGTCGATTCGGAAGATCCTGCGCTGGACTGCGATCTCGATCTGCCGATGGTCCTCTGCAATGGCCGGGTCACGGTGGTTCCCGGCTCGAACATTTGTCAAACTGAAATCACCGTCTATTCGACGCCGGCACAGGATGGCGCCTTTACGTCCTATTTCGAGAAGAATGCGAGTGTGCCGGTCATTCGGAACTATGTGGACGGTGACACGCCCAATGTCTATGCCCGTCCCTGCAGCCAGTGCCCGGCCAATCCGGAGGTTGACAACCAGTCGATTGTCGAATTGACCCAGGGTACGCTGACGCCAGTTTTTAATACGATGAGAACAAAGTATGGGGAAAAGGTCGCGCCGTGCGTGAGCAGCGGGAGCGGTGAGGCGTGTGAGGATTTGGATGGAGACGGCATCTACGAATGGGTGACCTATGTGCCGGTGATCTGCTGCAATAATCCCGATGGATCGACCATGGCCGGCGCCGCCTGCATCACGGGCTTTTCGCGATTCAACGTTGAAGAGGTCTGTGTGCCGACTCGGCCGTGCCGGCATCGAGGCGGGGCCACGGGCATCAAGGCCGTTTTCGGTCTGCTCAAATGCGGGGGAGAGCCCGACGGCGGAAATTCCGGCGTCGGGGGACCGAACTTCGGGACCTTCAGCGCCATCCCGGGCCTGGTTCAATAGCGAGGGATCATGCTGACCTTTGTCATTGCTTCGGCTGAAACGGATTCCGGCGGCTACCTGCAGGAGAAATTGCGGGCGGTCCCCGATGTCACCATCCTGGCCACGTGCGGGCAGCTCGATCAATTATCGAGCCTTATTCACCAGCACCGGCCGGACGGGCTGCTGCTCGACATCAGCACGACGCCAGACCTCCTGTTGTCGGTGGCCGAAGAGCTTCTGGCGGAGTTCCCCGCGTTGCACATCGTGGTGGCGTGCCAGAAATTCAAATGTGATCAGGATCTCTTGCTCAGGGCGATGCGGCTCGGCGTTCGGGAATTCCTTCCCATTCCATTCGACAATGAGCTTGCGGTGGCCATGGCCCGCCTGTCCACGCGCATGCCGGCGCACCAAGCGCGACGAGAGTCGGAGAAAAAAGGCCGGCTCATTTGCGTGCTCAGCAGCAAGGGGGGAAGCGGATCGACGCTGATCGCGACCAATCTGGCCGTCAGCCTGGCGCGTCATGCCAAAAAGAAGACGGCATTGCTCGATCTGAATCTTCAGTTGGGTGACGTGAGCCTGTTTCTGGGGCTCAAACCCCACGCCACCATATCCGACCTGGCCAAGAGCATCGATCGGCTGGACGCGGTCCTGCTGCTGGAATTGATGACCAAGCATGCCAGCGGCGTGCAGGTGCTGGCGGCGCCGAAGCTGCTGGAAGAGGCCGGTTTGCTCTCCCACGCCCATCTCAACAAAATCTATGCGCTGGTCAAGGCGGTCTTCGAGGTGGCGGTGGTCGATCTCCCGGTGGCCTTTGACGAGCAGATGCTCGCGACGCTCCAGCACGCCGATGAAATTCTGCTGGTGACGATGCTCAATATTCCCTCCTTGCGCAATACGAGGCGCTATTTGGAGATCTTCTGGCGGCTGGGCGTGCCGAAGGAGCGGGTCCGCGTGGTCGTCAACCGCCACGACCGGCGCGCCGAGGGGGCGCTGAGCGTCAAGGACGCCGGGCAGGCGCTCCGCCATCCGATCTTCTTTCTGATCCCGAACAATTACGACGACGTGCTCTCGGCCATCAACCAGGGTATTCCATTGGCCGATGTGGCGCCGAATGATCCCATCGTGAAAGCGTTTCATGAGCTGGCGGGGCAGTTGTGCCGGCCGCACGCCGCATTGGGCAATGGAAATGGCGCCGCTGGCAAACACGGACAGCAGGCCGGCGGTTTCCTGGAAAAACTCTTCAAGCGTGTGGGAGCCGACTAGATGCCGCTGCGCGATCTGTTGTCGAAGTCGAATGGAAAGGAACGGGAGGCGCCGCGATGGGCCGGATCGCCGGCGGCGGTACAACAGGACGAGAATGTCTATCAGGAACTCAAGACCAAGGTTCACTATAAATTGCTCGATATGATCGATCTGGCCGGCCTGGATCAGATGCTCAACGGCCAACGGCTGGCGGAGCTCCCGCGCCTGATCGAGCGGGCCCTCCAGGGCGAGCCGACGCTCCTGAATCTGGAAGAGCGCCAGCGGCTGATTAATGAGGTCCAGGATGAGATGTTGGGGCTGGGACCGTTGGAGCCGCTGCTGCAGGACCCGACGGTGTCCGATATCCTCGTGAACAATTACCGAACGGTCTTCATCGAGCGGCGCGGCCGGCTGGAGCCGGCCAACGTTCGGTTCAAAGATGACGCTCACCTGCTCAAGATCATCAACAAGATTGTCTCCAACGTCGGCCGCCGGATCGACGAATCCTGCCCCATGGTCGACGCCAGGCTGCCGGACGGCTCCCGCGTCAACGCCATTATTCCGCCGCTGGCGCTGGACGGCCCGTCGTTGTCGATCCGACGATTTGCGGTCGATCCGCTGAAAACGGAAGATCTCCTGACGCTGGGCACGCTGACGCCTGAAATGGCCCGGATGCTGCAGGGGGTGGTGACCGCGCGGCTGAACGTGCTCATCTCCGGCGGGACCGGCGCGGGGAAGACGACGCTGCTCAACGTGCTCTCCGGCTTTATTCCGGATCGCGAGCGGATCATCACGATTGAAGATTCGGCCGAGCTGCAGCTCCAGCAGCGCCATGTGATCCGGCTGGAGACGCGGCCGCCGAACATCGAAGGCCAGGGGAGGATCGCCCAGCGGGACCTGGTCCGCAACAGCTTAAGAATGCGGCCGGATCGGATCATCGTGGGCGAGGTGCGGGGAGAGGAAGCGCTCGACATGCTCCAGGCGATGAACACCGGTCACGACGGCTCGCTGACCACGGTTCACGCCAACACCGCCCGCGATGCGTTGAGCCGTTTGGAGACGATGATCTCGATGGCCGGGCTCACGCTCTCCGACCGGGCGATGCGGCAGCAGATCAGCTCGGCGATCCAGGTGGTTATCCAGGTGGCGCGGCTCAGC
>CAZJRH010000009.1:0-3645 GCA_964548215.1 uncultured Nitrospirota bacterium | reverse complement strand
GCCCGCAGACCGCTACAATCTCGTCGTCATCGGCGGGGGGACGGCTGGACTCGTCACCGCCGTCGGCGCGGCGGGCCTGGGAGCCAAGGTCGCTTTGATCGAGCGGCACCTGCTGGGCGGCGACTGCCTGAATGTCGGCTGCGTGCCGTCGAAAGGAATGTTGTCGGCCGCGCGCGCCTGGGCCTCCGTCCGGAAGGCTGAATCATTCGGTCTGAAGCTGCCGCCCGGGGTGCAGGGCGATTTCGGCCTGGCCATGGCGCGGATGCGCCGGCTGCGGGCCAGGATCAGCCGGAACGATTCGGCCCAGCGATTTGCCGGGCTCGGTGTGGATGTTTTTTTTGGCGAAGCCCGTTTTCTTGACGGCCGCGCGATCGACGTCAAGAGCACAAGACTTCGATTCTCGAAGGCCGCCATCTGCACGGGTGCCAGGGCGGCCATGCCGCCGATTCCCGGTCTCAAGGAGGCTGCGCCCCTCACCAATGAAACCGTCTTCTCATTGACCGAACTACCGCCTCGCCTGGCCGTGATCGGCGCCGGCCCGGTCGGCTGCGAGCTGGCGCAGGCCTTCGCCCGCTTGGGCAGCCGGGTGACGCTCATCGAGCAGAGCGCACACATCCTCCCCCGGGATGATCGCGACGCGTCCGCGATTGTCCACACGCAGATGAAACGGGACGGCGTCACGATCGCGCTGGGCGCCGCCGTGACCCGCGTCACCGCGGCGGGCAAGGATAAACTTCTGCACTATACGATCAACGATGCGACCACGGAGCTGGCCGTGGATCACATCGTTGTGGCCGCCGGCCGCGCGCCCAACGTCGAAGGGCTGGGCCTGGAGCAGGCCGGGGTTGCGTATGATCCCCGGACCGGCGTGAAGGTGAATGACCGGCTTCAAACAACTAACCGGCGGATTTATGCCGCCGGCGATATCTGCTCCGCCTATCAATTCACCCACGCGGCCGACGCACAGGCGCAGATCGTGATCCAGAACGCACTGTTCCCCCATCCCCTCGGATTGGGCTATGGATCGACCGATCGGCTGTGCATCCCCTGGTGCACTTACACGTCGCCGGAGCTGGCCCACATCGGCCCGACCGGTGACGGGGCCGGGGGACGCGCGGTCGAGACCTATACCTATCCGATGCAGGAGGTGGATCGGGCGATTCTGGACGGCGACGAGGAGGGTTTCGTGCGGGTGCGCGTAGCGAAGGGGACGGACCGGATCGTCAGCGCCACGATCGTGGCCGAGCACGCGGGCGAGCTGATCAGCCAATTCAGCCTGGCCATGCAGGCCGGCCTGGGATTGAGCGCGATTACCTCAACGATTTATCCCTACCCGACCCGGGCCGAAGCGGTCAAGAAGGCCGCCACCGCCTGGCGCAAGACGACGCTGACGGAGGGGAAGAAGGCGATCCTACGCAAATGGTTTGGTTGGACGCGATAACCCAGCCTGCTCACATGAACCGGCACGATCGTTTCAACGCCGCACGCAGCCGTTTCAGATAATCGTCCCGTGAAATCTCCACCGCCCCGAAGCGGTGCAAATGGGACGTGAGAAACTGCACGTCCAAGAGCCCATAGCCCCGCGCCTTCATCCGCTCGACGAGCGCAACCAGGCAGACCTTCGATGCGTCGGTGACGCGGGAAAACATCGACTCGCCCATGAAGGCGCCGCCCAGGCTGACGCCGTAGAGGCCGCCGACCAGCCGGCCGTTTCGGTAGGCCTCGATGGAGTGGGCCTTGCCCATCCGGTGCAGCGCGGTGTAGGCGTCGACGATCGGCGCCGTGATCCAGGTCTCCTCACGATCGGCGCAGCCCCGCATCACGCCGGCAAAATTCCGGTCGACCGCCATCTCGAACCGCCCCTGCCGCACCACGCGGGCTAAACGCCGCGGGATGTGAAATCGATCCAGCTCGATAATCGTCCGCGGATCAGGCCAGTACCAATCGATCGAGCCGTCCTCATTGCCCATGGGGAAAAAACCCTGCTCATAGGCGCGGATCAGGAAGGCCGGGGTCAACGTCTGCTCCATGCCGCCGTATTGTACACCACCCCCGCCGGGCCTCCCTTGAGAAATTTCTCCCGTTTCGTTACGATGCACGCACGATGCAACCCGACATCACCCAGATCTTCCCGGAGATCGAAAAAGAGCTGCGTTTACTCCACACCACCGGCCTGATCCCCTCGCAGGGCATCGAAGAGCTGGTCAAAAACGGCCACATCGTGACGCCGCCCGACTGGCCGATTCGTGACGATCAGATTCAGCCGGCCAGTATCGACCTGCGGCTCGGCCCCGTCGCCTACCGCGTGCGGGCCAGTTTTCTGCCGGGCGAGCAGGCCACCGTCCGCGGACGGATCGAAGAACTCTTCATGCACGAGATCGACCTCACCAAGTCGGCCGTGCTGGAAAAGGGCTGCGTCTACATGATCCCGCTGCTGGAGGAATTGCGGCTGCCGGCGCAGCTCTCCGGAAAAGCCAACCCGAAAAGCACCACCGGCCGGCTGGACATCTTCACCCGGCTCATCACCGACTACACCAAGGAATTCGAGCGCGTGAAGGAAGGCTACAAGGGCAAACTCTATCTCGAAGTGGTGCCGAAGACCTTCAGCGTGCTGGTGCGGCAGGGCACCAAGCTGAACCAGTTGCGCTTCGTGCGCGGCGCGCCGCCCCCCTCCGACACGGCGCTCGACCTGCTGCACGAGAAGGAGACGCTCGTCTACCGGGCCGATGACGAACCGGCCGACGCGACGATCTCCAAGGGGTTGTGGGTCTCCATCGACCTGAAGAGCTCGAGCGATTCGAAGATCATCGGCTACCGGGCCAAACACCACGCCCCGCTCATCAATCTGGAGATGGTGAATTTTTATGATCCGTCCGACTACTGGGAGCCGATCCAGGAGCCGAAGACGGGCCATCTCATTCTGAACCCCGACGATTTCTACATCCTGATCTCAAAAGAAAAGGTCCGCGTGCCGCCGCAATACGCCGCGGCCATGGTTCCCTACGATCCGTCGATCGGCGAGTTCCGCATCCACTATGCCGGCTTCTTCGATCCGGGCTTCGGCTACGGCAGCTCCGACATCAAGGGCACCCGCGCCGTGCTGGAGGTGCGCTCGCACGAGGTGCCGTTCCTGCTGGAGGACGGCCAGGCCGTCGGCCGGCTGATCTATGAACGGCTGCTGACCATGCCGAAAAAGATCTACGGCGTCGACATCGGCTCCTCCTACCAATGCCAGGAGCTCTCGCTCAGCAAGCAGTTCAAGCGGACCTAGCGGTCCGGCACTTATGTCCCGATTGACCTTCCCCCACAGTCCCAAGGATTATCTCGACTACACACTGACGCTGCCCCAGGGCCGGACGCCGGACACGCTCGTCGTCTACCTGCACGGCTTCGCGTCGGATCAGCAGGGGGAAAAGGTCCTCTATCTGCGCGACCGATTCACTGCCGCCGGCTGCGCCCATCTGGCCTTCGACCATCGCGGCCACGGCCGGTCGTCCGGCACGATGAAGGAGCTGACCGTATCGAGGAATCTGGAGGACGTCGAGGCGATCATCACCGCGCACGGAGCGGGCTATCGCCGGCGCATCCTCGTCGGTTCGTCAATGGGCGGCCAGGCGGTCGCCTGGTACGCGGCGCGCCACCCCG
>CAZJRH010000008.1:0-1569 GCA_964548215.1 uncultured Nitrospirota bacterium | reverse complement strand
GAACAGATGGCCGACGATCCGCTGCATTTCCGCCACGATCGTCCGGATATATTCCGCCCGATCGGGCACGGTGATGCTCATCAGTTTTTCGACGGTCCGCACGTAGGCGTGATTGTTCGACATGGCGCAGACGTAATCGAGCCGGTCGGTATGGGTGATGAATTGCGTATAGGTGGCGTCCTCGGCCAGTTTTTCCACGCCCCGGTGCAGATAACCCGGATAGGGAATCGCCCGGATGATCTTTTCCCCCTCCAATTCCAGCACGACGCGCAGCACGCCGTGCGTGGCCGGATGCTGGGGCCCCAGGTTCAACAGCAGATCCTCGCTCTTGAACAGCGGCTCCCGCTCCCGGGCCTCGGCCGCCGGCGCCGGCCCGCCTACCCCCGCCTGTCCGGCAGGCAGGGGACGGGCAGGCTCGTGCACGTCGTGCAGAATATAGCCGAAGGTTTCGTGCGGCGTGGCCATTACGCGCTCGTCCCGTTTTTCGCAGACGGGGCCAGCCGCGCCGGCAGCCCCAATGCACTCGCATCGACCGGCACGGCGACTTCCGACCCCGGCCCGATGGCGGGCCAGAACTCAAACGTGTTGCGCCAGCCCTTGCCCACGACGGGAAAATCCTTGCGCAGCGGATGGCCCTCGGCATAATCTTCCGGCATCATGATGCGCCGCAGGTCGGGATGGTGCCGGAAGCGGATGCCCATCAGGTCGAAGACCTCCCGCTCGAGAAAATTGGCCGACTGCCAGACGGAGGTCACCGACTCGATTTCACAGTCGGACAGCGGCACGCGCGCCTTGAGCCGTAAACGCCGGCGGTCGCGTAGCGAGTTGAGCTGGTAGACGACGTCAAAGCGCTCCGGCCGCTCCGGCCAATCGACCGCCGTCAGATCGGACAGTTGCGCAAACGCCAGCGACGGCTCGTCCCTCAACCAGCGGCAGACCGGCACGATGGCCTCACGGGCCACGACCACGGTTTGTTCACCGAAGGCCTCGGCCGACTCCAGCACGGCGCCCGGAAACTGTCGTTCAATCGATTCTGCTATCGGCAGCATGTCAAACGTTTCCCTCAGTGATGGGGGGGCCGCTCGTCGCGCGGCGCCGATCGAGCCAGCGCGCCGCCCGCCGCCCCCGTCATTTCACCAGCACTTTCTCCTGCATGATTTTGTGTTGGAGCGTCAAAAGCCCGTGCAACAACGCTTCCGGCCGCGGAGGGCACCCGGGCACATAGACGTCGACGGGGACGAACTGGTCGACGCCCTGGACCACGGAATAACTGTTGTAAATATTGCCCGACGTCGAGCACGACCCCATCGAAATCACGTAGCGCGGCTCCGGCATCTGGTCGTAAATCCGGCGGATGACCGGCGCCATCTTGCGGGTCACCGTGCCGGCCACGATCATCAGATCGGACTGGCGCGGCGACGCCCGAAAGACGCCCGCGCCGAACCGGTCGATGTCGTGACGGGACGACACGGCGGTCATCATCTCGATCGCGCAGCAGGCCAGGCCGAACGACATCGGCCACAGCGACGACTTGCGCGCCCAGTTGATGGCCTGATCCAACCGGACGGT
>CAZJRH010000007.1:0-2053 GCA_964548215.1 uncultured Nitrospirota bacterium | reverse complement strand
TCCGGACGACGAGCACCGACAACCGGTTGGTCCCGCCGAAATGCGCCCACCAGAGCCTGAACCATTCGTGGCGCGTGAACGGCAAGGGACGGTAACTCTGCGAGTGCAGCAGATTCCACTCCGACTCGAGGAGCGAGAATTCGCGCAGGTCGTTGATTTCGGTGACGGTGTAGGTCATGGCATGTCCGTCGTTGAAAGTTGGCCGCCATGCAGGCCGATCCACCATTCGCCGTCCAATCGGGTGAAAAAGGCGTCGCCGCGATCCATGGCACGCAGCAGTTCCGGGCGCCTGGCGTGCATCAGCAGCCAGGAGCCGCCGTGATGGAAGAAGCACTGCCGATCCGAGAGCGGTTCCATCAGCGCGGGATCTAATTGTCCGGAGACAGCCAGCGCGCCGCGGGCCTCCGCGTCGTCGAACAGGTGATCGAGCACGTCGACCGCCGAATCCGGCCGCGCCGTCACCTGCAGCACTTCGCTGACGCCGTCCGGCTTCAGGTAGTAGACATACCAGCCGATGATGGTCTGCTGCGTGTTGCGGACGACGTGCTTGCGCAGCACCCCATGGCCCTGCCTCCGGCGCAGGATCTCCCAGAGCCACGTTAGCGAGCGGTCGTCGTAGTCGGGACGCAGCGGGCGATCGCCCGCGAAGGCGGGCAATTGTTTGATCAGCGTCTCGTTGTCGAGGTCGTCGCCCAGCGTGTGCGCGGAGGCGCGGTGGAACGGGCTGAGCGCCATCCGGCGCAGGACGGCGTCCGCCAGCCGGCAGCAGGGTTGCGCGGCGGCGGCCAAAAGTCCGAGGCCGCTCCGGTTGCGCAGTCGATGCAGCACATAGCCGACGGGCCGCAACGGGCGCGTCCACCGCAGACTATAGAACCACGACGTCGCGCCGCCCAGCCCCTGCCATACCCGACGGGAGAGCCGATTTCCCTCGGCCAGCGACAGCTCCTGCGGGCCGCCGAAGAATCGCTGCAGCAAGTGCACACCGGCCAGCGTGGTGCGGCATTCCGGTTCCACCATGAAGTTATGGCTGATGGCCGCCAGAATCGGCTGCCGGTTGAACACCATGCGGCGGGGCATCACGCCCATGCAACCGATGAGCCGTCCGTCGTGCTCATAGGCCAGCGACTCCAGCGCGTCATCGGCCCACGGATGATTGAAAAAGATGTCGTGCAGGTATGATTCCAGGTCGCGCGCGGCGATCTTGTCGGAACCGCGAAATAATTTTTGGTGAAGACCGACGATGGCCGGCAGGTCGTCCTTGACCAATGTGCGGATGCGTCCCATGGTCAGCTCGTAGCCCATGACCGCGTGGTGCGGTCGATCCGCTCGGCCATCATCTCGAGATCGCGCAGATTCAGGTCGTGGTGGATCGGCAGGGCAAGCACGGATTCTTTCAATGTGAGCGCTTCGTGAAATTGCTCCACCGGAAAGGCCTGGTGGGTATAGTGCCACCATGGCACGGTTTCGATTCCCTGCTCGAGCAGCCGGTCGCACAGCCGGCCGCGCAGGCCCCGTGTGACGATCAGCGGGAAATAGAACGGGCAGATCTCGTGGGGCACGCTGGTCATGATCGGCCGGATCGCCCCATTGAATCTGAGCGATTTGGGCAGGTACAGAAAATGCTCGCGCCGCGCCTGGAAAATGGAGAGATGATCGAGCTGCGCCGCCATCCTCAGCGAGAGAGGCGAAATCCTCGCCGAGACATCCCCGACGGATATGAAGCGTTCCATGGTCGTCTGCTTGGCGGACGTGGCCGGTGGCGGGGTGTAATCGTACCGGGTCCGCTTCAGGAGCGACTTGAGCGTCAGGACTGTTGTTCCCAGATCAACGGAGCGGCGCAGCGGCTCCGGCTCAGCCGACTGGTTCCGGTTGTTCTTGAAGAGGCCGCCATTCGGCACGGGAAGAATTTTCCACAGGCTGAAGATACTGTAGTCTCCCAGGCGGCCGAGCGGCGCGTCGTCATGTGGGTGAGGGAGCACGTGGGCGCAATCTTCGACCAGCGCAATGTTCCGCTGTCGGCAGAGCGCCCGGACTGCCGACAGGCCGTCGGATG
>CAZJRH010000006.1:0-1503 GCA_964548215.1 uncultured Nitrospirota bacterium | reverse complement strand
TGACCCATGCCACGCCCGAAATCCGGCTGGATTGTCCGGACGCGCACAAGTTTGCGGTGGTGGCCCACTTAGGCCGCGAGGTGGAGCGGCTGCGGCCGTCATGGCCGCTGGCGGTGAAGGAGGTCAACGCGATCGATGGGGCCCGGATCGAATTCGACGGCGGATGGGGATTGGTGCGGGCCTCCAATACCCAGCCCGTCATTGTGGTCCGGTGCGAAGCCGAGAGCGCCGAACGGTTGGGCGTCATTCAAGGGATGATCGGGCAGTTGGTCCGTGCGTCTGCCCAGGCCTGCGGTCTTCGGATCGAGCCGCAATGGTAAACGCGTGAAAGTGCTGCTCCTGGGAGCGCGGGGCCAGTTGGCGACCGCGCTGCAAGCGCCGCTCGCGGCAGCCGGCCATGCCGTCGTCGGCCTCGCGCATGCCGAATGCGACATCACGGACGGACGACAGGTGGCGGCGCAGTTGGAGCGCCATGGCCCGAATGTCGTGATCAACACGGCGGCCTTTCACCAGGTTGATCGGTGCGAAGCCGACAGCGAGCGGGCGTTTCTGGTCAACAGTTACGGACCCCGCGAACTGGCCCGTCACTGCGCCTCCCGGGGGATCCGGCTGCTGCACGTGAGCACCAATTATGTCTTCGACGGCCGGCAGCGCGCACCCTATGACGAAGCGGCGCCGCCCAATCCCCTCAGCGTCTACGGGCTCTCCAAACTGGCGGGGGAAGCCTTCGTCCTGCGTGAAGATCCGCGTCACCTCGTGGTCCGCAGTGCCGGGTTGTTTGGCCGGCATCAGGGGCGGCAGACGGGAGAGAATTTCGGCGAACGGATGATTGCCGCGGCCGCAAGGACCGGCGGTTCGCCGTTGCGCGTCGTGACGGATCAGATCATGACGCCGACCTATACCGGCCATCTGGCGGCCGCGATGGTGCGGTTGCTGGAGGTCGATGAAGGCGGCCTGTTTCACATGACCGGCAGCGGGAGCTGCTCGTGGTGGGAGTTTGCCCAGGCGATTGTGAAACGAGCCGGCGTGCGGGCGCAGATCGAAGCGGTGACGACGGCGGCCTATGGCGCGGCGGCGCCCCGGCCGGCCTATTCGGTGTTGAGCAGCAGCCGGACAGAACGGGTCGGCCTTGCCCCCTTGCCGTCCTGGGAAGAAGGGTTGGATGCCTATTTTCGTGAACGCACCCAAGCGCGGGGCGCTGACAGCAGATGACTGTGAACAGTCATCCCCGGGTCTCCGCCGTGATCGTCAATTGGATGAGCGGGCAGGATCTGCGGGAATGCTTGCCGTCGGTGCTCACGCAGACGCGGCCGCCGTCGGAGGTGATCATCATCGACAACGCGTCGACCGATGGCTCCGTCTCGGCCGGCCGGGAGACGCTGGAGGCGTTGCGTGTGCGTCATCCGGGTCTGCCGCCGGTTCGATGGATCATGAATCACGCGAACGTCGGTTTCAGCGGGGCGGCCAATCAGGGGGTGGCGGCCAGTGACGGGGAGTGGGTGC
>CAZJRH010000005.1:0-6560 GCA_964548215.1 uncultured Nitrospirota bacterium | reverse complement strand
ACCGGCGGCGTTTTTGACTACCAGATCGAAGGGCGGCAGGTAGGAAAAACACATGGTTCGGTCGTTCAGCAGAAAGTTCGAGCCGCAATTTTTGAGAAACGCTTTCCGGGCGGGCGGATTTTCTTCCCGCCTTCGGCGGGGATGCGTTTAATGAACACATTGCCAGGCGACAGCAAAGGAGCGGGTGCCATGCCAGCATTCTTTTTGTACGCTCGGAAATCCACGGAAGAGGAAGACCGGCAGATCATGTCCATCGAGTCGCAGCTTCATGAGCTTCGGGAATATGCCCAGCGTGAGAAGTTGACGATCATCGAGGAGTTTGTCGAGGCCAAGACCGCCAAGGAACCCGGGAGACCGGTCTTCAACTTGATGATCCAACAGATTGAAGCCGGGAAAGCTGACGGTGTGCTGGCATGGCACCCGGACAGGCTTGCCCGTAACTCTGTCGATGGCGGGCGAATTATCTATCTCATCGACATTGGCAAGATCACTGATTTACGTTTCCCCACCTACCGAACCGACACGACCGCTCAAGGCAAATTCATGCTCTCGATCGCCTTCGGCCAATCGAAATATTACGTGGACAGTTTGTCCGAGAATGTGAAGCGGGGTATTCGTGAGAAGCTTCGGCGGGGCGGTTGGCCGGGTCGGGCCCCGATGGGCTATTTGAATGACTATAAGAACCATACCATTGTGCCCGACCCTGAGAAGGCGATGTTGGTTCGCAAGGCCTTTGAGCTCTATGCCGAAGGCGATCACTCACTGGACGGCTTACGCCAGGAAGTCGGTAGGTGGGGGTTTACCGGAGTGACGGGCAAGCCTGTCACCAAGAGCGCGCTCGCCACCATGCTCCAAAAGACATTTTATTACGGCGTCATCAAGTTTGGTGGCGAGCTGTATGAAGGGAGCCACCCGCCGCTGATCTCGAAGAAACTGTTTGACCGGGCCCAACAGGTCCTGGCGCAGCGGAGCAAGCCGCTCATCAGGGGGAAGATCACCTATCCGTTTATCGGGCTGATGCGCTGCGCCGAGTGCGGCTGCATGGTCACGGCTGAGACGCAGAAGGGACATGTCTATTACCACTGTACCAAGCGGCGGGGCCCATGCGGTCAACAGTTTCTTCGAGAGGAGGCTTTGCTTGACCAGCTCAAGAACGCCATCCTGAAAGTCTACGTGGATGATGAAACGACGAAGAAAATTGTGGAACGCTGGTACGCGCTGAACGAGGGGTCAAGCAAAGCCTCGCTGTTCCGATCTCGTCAGATAGAGGCGGAGTTAAAAACCTGCGATGAACAGATCGAGCGCCTGCTTGATCTGTATATCGCCCGTGAGATCGGGCCGGAGGAATATCAGCGGAAGAAGGCTAAACTACTCGGCAGCAAGCAGGCGCTCAAGGAGCAACGGGACGAGATCGGAACCGGGGGCGGCGGGTGGTTCGAACCGGCCAAAGCCTTCTTAAGTGATTGTAATCGTGCGTACTCTGTCGCCTGGCAAGAAAATCCTCCCGCCCAGAAAGCCTTTCTCAAAAATTGCGGCTCGAACTTTCTGCTGAACGACCGAACCATGTGTTTTTCCTACCTGCCGCCCTTCGATCTGGTAGTCAAAAACGCCGCCGGTAAAGAATGGCTGGGGGACGAGGATTCGAACCTCGGTAAGCAGAGTCAGAGTCTGCTGTCCTGCCGCTAGACGATCCCCCAAGCGCAAGCCCCTATCGACTACTTACCATTTCCCGCAGATGGGGCTTGCGCGGAGAATGGAAAATAGTCAATGGAAAATGGGTAAAAGTTGCCGACGAGTATAATGCGGCATCCTATTGAATTGAGTCAAGCGCCTTCGTGAGACGGGCCAGCGATCGTTCTTTCCCCAGTAACTGCAGCACGTCGTAGATCCCCGGGCTGACGGTGCGGCCGGTGAGTGCCACGCGCACGGGCTGGGCGAGCTGCGCCATCTTCAGTTGATGCGCCGCCATGACGGTCTCGAAGGCCGCATGCTGCGATGGTTCGTCAAACGTCGGCAGTTCAGCCAGTCGTTTGGTCAGATCGGCTAATGGTGGTTTAATGGCGGGGGTCAGAAATTTCGCCGCCGCGGCCGGTTCAGGGTTGATCTCCTCCTCCACGTAGCACATCGAGAGGTCGGCCATCTCGGCCATGGTCTTGGTCCGTTCCCGCAACGCGGTGACGATCTTCACCGCCTGCTCGATCGGCATCGCGCGGGCCGCTGGCTCGCGTTCGGCCAAGTAATGATCGCGCAGCATTGTGGCCAGCCGCTCGGGGGCCGCTTCCTTGATATAGTGGCTGTTCAGCCAGAGAAGTTTGTCCGGACTAAAGATGGCGGCCGAGGGGTTGATGTGCTCGAGCGAAAATTTGTCGATCATCTCCTGCAATGAGAAAATCTCCTGATCGCCGGACGACCAGCCCAAGCGGGCCAGATAATTGAGCAGCGCTTCGGGCAGGTAGCCCATTTCTCGATACACTAATGTGGAGGTGGCCCCATGCCGCTTGGAAAGCCGCGCTTTGTCCGGCCCCAGGATCATCGAGACGTGGGCGAACTGCGGCGGCGGGTAACCGAAGGCATCATATAAGTGCAGTTGCCGCGGGGTGTTGTTCAGATGATCGTCGCCCCGGATGACGTGGGTGATCCGCATCTCGACGTCATCGACCACGACGCACAGGTTATAGGTCGGCACGCCGCCGGAGCGCATGATGATGAGATCGTCGAGCTGGCTGTTCTCGAAGACGATGTCGCCCCGGATGATGTCATGCACGACGGTCTGGCCCGTCTGCGGCGCTTTCAGCCGGACGGCCGGAGGGCGGTCCGGCGCGGGCTCCGTTCGATTGCGGCAGCGGCCGTCATACTTGGGCGTCTGTTTTTTGGCCATGGCTTCGGCCCGGCGCGCTTCCAGCTCTTCCGGCGAGCAGTAACAATAGTAGGCCAGGCCCTGCTTCAAGAGTTGATCGACGTGGGTTTTATAGCTCTCCATCCGGTCGGTCTGGCGCAAGGGGCCTTCGTCCCACTCGAGCCCCAGCCACTTCAGCCCTTCGATAATGCCATGGATCGATGCATCGGTGGAACGGCTCCGGTCGGTGTCTTCGATGCGCAGGATGAAGATGCCTTTGTGATGGCGCGCGAACAGCCAGTTAAAGAGGGCGGTACGGACGCCGCCGATGTGCAAGTGGCCGGTCGGACTCGGGGCGAAGCGGACGCGGACAGTGTTGTCGGCGGACATGGTGCGGCATTATCGCAGTCGATGGGGAAGAGGGTCAAGGGTATGGACTGAGCCAGGGTTAGTTCGTCGGCACAGGCTCGCCTGCGCTTCCGGTGCTCGGCGGCCTTCCGCTCTCGGCTGCCCGGTATCGAAGCCATTTGAGGGGCAGCCTCCGAGAGGGCGCTCCTCACCAACCCTGGCTCAGTCATTGTTGGAGGAGAGAGAAAAAAGATAAGAAAATACCATGAGTTTGCCCATCCCCAAACACTGTGCTACAGTAGCCCTAACCGGGAGAAATTGCCGAGCATGGATTGGTCGCTGTGGGGGTTGATTTTTCTGGTCGGCGCGGTGATCGGCAGCTTTTTGAATGTCTGTATTTACCGGATTCCCCTCGATCTGTCGATTATCCGGCCCGGCTCCAGTTGTCCCGCCTGCAAAACCGCGATTGCGCCGTACGATAACGTCCCCATCCTCAGTTTTCTGCTGCTGCTCGGCCGGTGCCGGAAGTGCCGGGCGCCGATTTCCTGGCGGTATCCCCTGGTCGAACTGCTCAACGGCCTCGGCTATCTGCTGCTGGCCTGGAAGTTCGGTCTGGGTCTGCCCGTGCTCGTTTATGCGGTGTTTTATTCGGCCCTGCTGGTGGTGACGTTCATCGACCTGGATTATCAGATCATTCCCGACGTCATCACCTATCCCGGCATTGTCCTGGGGATCGGGTTGAGCGTGTTCCTGCCGGTGGGGATTGTCGATTCGCTGATCGGTTTTCTTGTGGGCGGCGGACTGTTCTATCTCGTCGCCGAGGCCAGCTTGCGGATTTTGAAGCAGGATGGGATGGGCGGCGGCGATATTAAATTGATCGCCATGATCGGCGCTTTTTTAGGTTGGCAGAATGTGCTCTTGACGATTTTTCTCGCCTCGCTGGGCGGCGCGCTGCTGGGCGGCGCCTTCATGCTGCTAAAGGGATGGGGGCGCAAGACGCCGATTCCCTTCGGGCCGTTTCTGGCCCTGGGCGCCATCATCGCCATGTTCTGGGGCGCGCCCATCATGGAATGGTATGTCGGTCTCAGCGAATGATCCTCCGGTGATCGTGAACCGCCGCGGGCTCACGTCGGCCGGCGGTCTGTTTTTCCTCCTCTTCGGCGTCCTGCTGGTGCTCTACATGGCGGGTAGTCCGCCCTGGCTGCTGATCACCGTGATCGGCGTGCTGGGCGCGCTGCTGGTCTTTTATCTGCTCCGTTCGTTTCGGAATCGGCCTGAGCCGGGCGGCCAGGGAGATTTCGTGATGGGCACCTTCCAGGGGCTGCTCCAGCAATTGAAGGAGAAGGAGCAGGAGCTGGCCCGGTTGCAGAGCCAGGCCGAGGAACGGGCCCGCCACGTCGAAAGCTACAACGAGAATATTTTGCGCAGCGTGGCCAGCGGCGTGTTGACGGTCGACCGCGAATTGCAGGTGACATCGTTTAATGAGGCGGCCGAGCGCATTCTGGGCATGCCCCGGCAAAAGGTGATCGGCCGCCGGCACGGCGAGCTGTTCGGCGCCGATCATCCGCTGACGCGCATCATCACCCAGACGCTCGAGCGGCAGGAATGGCTGAGCCGCCAGGAATTGGAGTTGGAGGGGCCCAACGGGCCGGTCTGGGTTGGCATGAGCACGTCGCTGCTGCGCGACCCGGAGGGCGCCATCCTGGGCGCGACGGTCGTCTTCACCGATCTGACCGAGATCAAGCGGCTGCAGGAGCAGATGGAGCTGCGCCGGCGCCTCTCCGTGCTGGGCGAAATGTCCGCGGGCATCGCGCACGAGTTTCGCAATTACATGGGCACGATCATGGGCTATGCCCGGCTGCTCGCCAAATCGCTGCCGCCCGATCATTCCGGCCGGCAGATGGCCGATGCCATTCATGAAGAGCTGAAGGCGATGAACCGCCTGATCGACGATCTGCTGCAGTTCGGCCGCCACACCGAGCCGGCGCTGTCGCCGACGCATTTGATCGACTTGTTCAAGCGGAGCGTGGCGCAGGTGGACGGCCGCTGCGCCGAACGGCGGATCACCGTGTCGCTGAACCTCCCGGACGAGCTACCGATCGCCCAGATGGACGAGGGGCTGATGTACCAGGCGCTGCTCAATCTCTACAACAACGCCATTGACGCCATGGCGGAGGGCGGGACGTTGTCGATTCATGCGAAGGCGGCCGGCCCGCGCAACGTGGAGCTGACCGTCAGCGACACCGGCGTCGGCATTCCGCCCGAGCATCTGGAAAAAATCTTCCTGCCCATGTTCACCACGAAGTCGAAGGGCACGGGGCTGGGGCTGGCGCTGGCCCACAAGATCATTCTCTCGCACGGCGGCCGGATCAGCGTTGACAGCAAAGAGGGGAGCGGCGCCACCTTTCGCATCGTGCTGCCGCTCACACCTCCCGGCCAGGCGTAGCGCCCGGACCCCATTCCGTCAGGCGGTGCCGTTCGGTCCCTCCGATCGCGCTTCCGCGGTGGCGCGGATCTGCAGCCGGCCGTTGACCGGCAGCGCATCCAGCAGCACCGTCTCGCTGCCGTCCTGGTTGGTGAAGGCGGCGCCAATTCTGATCCAATAACTCTTCCCGTTGCGCTCTGCGATGGCAAAAACCTGTCGTACTGATTTGCCCGATGTCTGCTTTGCGGTTGCTTCAGCCATGGAATGCTCCTTTCTGTAGGGGTTGATGGCCGCCACTGCCTAAAGCAGCTTTCATGCCAGGGTCGCCCAGGGTTGTATTGATGATTGAGCGCGATTGCGGGGCCGCGGGGAAGCCGGACTATGCCGCGGCGTTCAGCTTCCATCAACTGGCCCCGGCCATGGATGACCGGTTGTTCAGGGTGTGCTATACTCCGGCCGTTTAGCGCAGGTTCGGAGGCTGGTCGCCGGGGCTCGGAACGTGCCACAACTCATCACGTAGGTCCTTATGGGCAAGATTCTGATCGCCGAAGACAAGGAAAGCATGGCCAAGATGCTGATGCAGGCGCTGGCCGCGGCCGACTATGAGACTGTCTGGGCCAAGGACGGGCGCGAGGCGACCCAGCAGGTGCGCGACGGCCGGTTCGATCTGATTGTCACCGATCTAAAGTTGCCCTTCAAAGACGGCCTGGCCGTGCTGGAAGCGGCCAAGGAATACAGCCCTAAGACGCCGGTCATTCTGATGACGGCCTACGGCACGATCGAGACGGCCGTGAAGGCCGTCAAAGAGGGCGCCTACGATTTTCTGACCAAACCGTTCGATCCCGATCATCTGCTGCTGTTGATCGACAAGGCGCTGGAAAAACAGCGGCTGGTGACCGAGAACGTGATGCTGCGCGAGGAGATGGCCAGGCACCTGAAGGTGCCCAAGAT
>CAZJRH010000004.1:0-1634 GCA_964548215.1 uncultured Nitrospirota bacterium | reverse complement strand
CGCTTGATGGTCTTCAGAAACCGGCGCAGCCAGAAAAGCTCGACCGTCTCCCAGCGCAGGCCGTTGCGCACGTAGATCGGCCGCACGCGACCAAGCCGCGGGCGCCGCGCGAGCAACTCACCCAGCAGCACGGCGCTGTCTAAACCGCCGCTGATGAGCACGGCAACGTCGCGCGATCGCGCTTCAACGGCCATGGGCGAGCATCCTATGTGACCCGCGTTGGGGAGTCAAGCCGGCGATTTGCTGTGGCGAGTGGTCGGGTGTTCAAGTACAATACAGGAGGTTGATCCCCACAGGAGAGGCGTGAATGGAAACGACCGGCATGGTGCACTGCGCGAAATGCGGCAAGGAGAATCCCCCGATTTCAGTGCCGGCCTACGGCGGCAAATTGGGCGAGGAAATCAAGGCGAAGGTTTGCAACGTCTGCTGGAAGGAATGGATGGAGCAGTCGGTGAAAGTCATCAACGAGCTGCGGTTGAACATGGCCGAGGCGGGCCATCGCAAGCAATTGACCGGCTACATGCGGGAATTTCTCAATCTGCCGCCGCCTCCGGCCGGGTAATTCGGATTAAGGATTAGAAAAGAAACGGCGGATTAAGGGGTAAGAAAATAAATCTGTCCCCATTTTTTTGATGATAACGATTGATCAAGTTTTGGCTCTTTATCCGGAGCTGCTGGTCCAGCGGCCGCTGGCAGAATATTTTCGAGAGAACGAGGCCGCGCGTCGCTACGTGAGCATCTGCTCGGCCAAGGGCTGGCCGGCCGTCATTGATCACCTGACGATTCGCTGCCTGGACATCGAGCGGAGCGCGCGGCCGTTTCTGGCCATCGGCTACGAAAATCGGAGCGAAGTAGTCGAGTATCCCGATCAGGGATGGTGGGCGAAAGTCTATCGCAAGGCCGGCTACCCGGCGCTCTTTATCGACCAGGCCTATGCGGACGAGCGCGGCAAGAAAAGTTTTCTACCCGCATGGGTCAAGACGTTCGGGGAGGATTGTTTTCATCATGTTGCGGTGCTGGTTGACGACATCGAGGCGGCCATGGCGGCGATGCGCTTGGAGGGCGTGGAGTTTTCGGGCGAGATCGTCGGGGCGCGGGGCACCCGGTTGCGGCAGATCTTCACCGCGGCCGAGCAGCGCAAGGGCCAGGCGTATTCAGTGCTGGAGTTGACCGAACGGCGGGATTACGACGGTTTCGTGCCCGAACAGGCAGACGGCCTGATGCAGGCGTCCAAAAACGTCAAACGTCATTAATTTTCATCCGGCCGGAGTAGCCGGAGCTATAGTCGTGAAAATAATCGAGTGACGCTTCGGGATATTTCCAGCAATAATAACCTTCACCGTTGTCAAAATCGACCAGCCACAGCCCCTTCGCCTCGCAGCCGAGCCCATGAATCGACTCCGCCCACTGATTGATGACGGAAAAATATTCCTGCTCCAGCTCGGCCCGTCGTTTGATCGCGCCCTTGAGCGCCGCCAGTTGGAATTCGACCACGGTCGCCGCCGCCAGCGATCGTTCGGTGACCACCTGGACCTTGGGGAGCATGGTTTGGGCTTCTTCCAGGTCAAAAATACGCTTGCGGCTGGGGCGTGGGCGTCGGCTGCGTTCGGTCATGGTCGTTTCCGTGATGACAA
>CAZJRH010000003.1:0-1540 GCA_964548215.1 uncultured Nitrospirota bacterium | reverse complement strand
CTCGGCTTCAACGCCTTCCGCGGCGATCCTGCCCTTCTATCTGAGCTTCCTGCTGCCGATCGATCTCAGGATTCTGCGCGTGCTGCGCCTGTTCCGGCTCTTGAAGCTCGCACGCTATTCGCCGGCCATGAACACGCTCATGCGCGTACTCGCCAATGAGCGGCGCACGCTCATGGGCGCGCTACTGCTGGTCATGACGCTGCTGCTCTTCGCCGCCACCATCATGTACTACCTCGAAAGCGAGGCGCAGCCGGATCGCTTCGGATCCATCCCCGAGTCCGCCTGGTGGGCGATCGTCACGCTGACGACCGTCGGCTATGGCGATGCCGTGCCGGTGACGGGGCTCGGCCGTCTCGTCGGCGGCATGACGATGCTCTGCGGACTGATCGTGCTGGCGCTACCAATTGCCATCATCGCCAGCGGCTTTGCCCAAGAGGTTGGCCGGCGCGACTTCGTGCTCACCTGGTCGATGATGTCGCGCATTCCCTTGTTTGCCGATCTCGACGCCAATGCCGTCACCGAGATCATGCGCTACCTGCACGCCCACAACTATCCAGCGCGCTGGGACGTCATCGCGCCGGGCAGCCCCGGAGACGCCATGTATTTCGTCGCCTCCGGTCGCGTCCGCCGCCACGTCCACGAGGGCGAGGTGGAAACGCTCGTCGCCGGCGATTACTTCGGCGAGGTGGCATTGCTCGATCACGCCGAGAACGAGCACACTTATCAGACGCTGACCCGCGCGCGGCTCCTGAAGCTCGACCGCGACGGCTATCAGCGCCTGCATGCAGCGCAGCCCGGCATCGCCGAGGAAATCCGCAAGGTGGCGGACAAACGCCGCGGCGGGCCTTCGCCGGTGCATGAGGACGGTGGGCCCAGCGTGCCATTCGCGGAGGCCGGGGCTGCGCCGCTCACCGGCGACGAGGACTGAGCTACCGAGTGCTTCCGGAAAAGTGCGTAGCGGTTTTCCGATAAGAAGCACGACAAGCCAAGAAACTATAGACCCGCCTCTTTGAAGCGCTGCAGCAGCTCGGCGGCGTCGATGTGATCGAAGGCGCCGCCCGCTTGCTCGACGAGGCGCACGAAGCTCTCGGTGCCGCCGGGGCCGTCGCCCCCCTTGCCGTCCCAGAATGCGAGCAGCCTCACCTCCGCACCGAGCGACTTGGCGAGGTCGAGCTGAGCCGTGTTGGCGGCCTCGTAGATGTTGGCGCTCTTGGCGGGCGCGAGCACTCCCCGCTCACTCCCGGCATGCGAGCGCCAGAGCGCCTCGAAACGGTCGGCCCAGTCGCTGCCCGGTACGCCCTCAACCGAATGCGCGACGAAGGCCTCCGGTGGCTCCGGCAGCAGCATGCGCGTGTCGAGGCCAAGATCGTGGCAGTTCTCCAGGAACAAGATGTCGCCGCCGCGGGCGCCCTGGGCGATGCCGACGAGCGACCCGCCGGAGGCCTCGCTCAAGGCGCTGATGCGCAGACGGATGACATCGGCGGTGACCGATTCAAGGTTTGCTGGAAAGCGTGCGACCGGCCGTCCCGGCAGGTCGATC
>CAZJRH010000002.1:0-2691 GCA_964548215.1 uncultured Nitrospirota bacterium | reverse complement strand
CCGACCAGGACCAATCGGCCCCGGCGCTTCGCCGTGACGATGGCATCGACCACGCGGTGGAAATCGGTGGCGGCCAGAATCCCGGGCAGGCTGCCGAGAAACTTCCGGAAGGAGGCGCCCGACGGCACGGGTTTGGCGAAGAGCTTGGTGTCGACCTTGCTCTTGCGTTGCGACAGGTGATAGGTGCGCAGACGGCTCAGGTCGATAGTCGACGGGCGCGGCGCAGACGGGCCGGACGCGGTGCGGCGCTTCGGCATCAGCCGTACAGTTCCTCTTCCACCAGCTCGCAGAGCAGGTGGCCGAGGGTGATGTGGGTTTCTTGAATGCGCGGGGTCGATTCGGACGGGACGATGAAGGCATAGTCGACCAGGGGCGCCAATTTGCCGCCGTCCTTTCCCGTGAAGGCCACGGTGACCAGTCCGCGAGCTTTGGCCACTTCCACGGCTTTCAACACGTTTGGTGAATTTCCACTGGTGCTGATCGCCACGGCCACGTCGCCCTTCTGACCGAGCGCCTGCAATTGCCGGGCGAAAATCTGGTCGTAGTCGTAATCATTGCTGATGCTGGTCAGCGCGGCCGTGTCGGTGGCCAGGGAAATTGCGGCGAGCGCCGGCCGTTCGCGATGAAATCGATTGACGAATTCGGCGGCGAGATGGGTGGCGTCGCAGGCGCTGCCCCCGTTGCCGAAAAAGAGCAGTTTGTGCTCCTTCTTCAACGCGGCGGTCCAGCGCTTGGCCACGTCGGCGATCATCGTTTCGTGCTGCTCGACGAACCGGAGTTTGACCTGCGCGCTCTCTTGAAACGACGCCTTGATCCGTTCCGTTTTCACGACGGCATCTTAGCTAGACGGAAAAATGAAGTCAAGGCAGCGCCGTTGTCGAGCGTGAATCTTGCCAGCGCCGAAACGGTGTGTTAAAGTGGCCGAACCTATGAGTCCGGCCCCTGAAGGCACTGTCGGCGGCGGCGTTCGCAACGAGGTGATCGTCACCTTTGCCGGCGGCGTGACCGCGCGCGGCACCGTCATGGGATTCAATCCCCAGCGGTCCACCTTCTTTCTTCACTCCGATCAACCGATGGAGGAGACGACCTCCAGGGAGATCGCCTTCAGCAGCGTGAAGCGGATTGCCTTCCTGCCGAATCGGTCGGTCCCCAAGCGCGAGGTGACCTTTCCGCCGACGGCCCGTTTAGTCACGGTCCGTTTTCTCGATGGCGAGCTGCTGCGCGGGGTGACGCAAAGTTACGGCGGAGTCCGCATGGGGCTCTTTCTGGTGCCTACGGCCATGGAGGACGTGGAGCGGCTCTTCATCCCCATGGCGGCGATCCGCGAGGTGGTCTCGGTCAAGCGCCTCGGCGAGATTCTTACCGAGCAGGGCATGGTGACCCCGGAGAAGGTCGAAGCCGCCATCAAAAAACAGGAGGAGCTGCGCGCCGAGCCGATCGGGCAGCTGCTGGTGCAGCAGCGGGTCATCACCGATCAGCAATTGGCGCAGGGGCTGGCGCTGCAGCAGAAGCGGAGCGGCAAAAAAATCGGGGAGATTCTGCTGGAGCAGAATTTCATCGATCAGGGGCAGCTGGATGAAGTGTTGTCGATGCAGTCGCAGCGTCGGGGCAAACGGCTTGGGCAGATCATGGTGGAAATGGGCTACGTCACCTACAAAATGATCGGCATCGCCCTGGCCATCCAGTACAACGTCCCGTTTCTGGACCTGACCAGCCAGGCGATCGACCCCAAGGCGATTGAGCTGGTCTCCGCCGATACCGTCCGGCGGTGGAACGTGATGCCGCTCAATGTCCAGCAAGCGATCCTGACCGTTGCGGTCACCGATCCCGCCGAGCACGCCGCGGAGGACGAACTGCGCGGCCGAGGCATCACCGTCATTGTGGTCGTCGCGACGCCCCAGGATATCGCCCGGGCGATCGCCAAGCATTACGGCGCATAGATGGTGAGCATCCAGGGGACAGATTTATTTTCTTTGGCTGGTGACGCCGATGCCGCGATCCAATAGAATCGTTCTGCCTAACCAGCCGCACCATATCATTCAGCGCGGTCATAATAAATAAGAGGTCTTTTTCTCTCAGGACGACTATCTCTACTATGTCGCAAACCTTAATGACTGAAAACGGACCTTGGATTGTAAACTATATGCATATTGTTTGATGACAAATCACGTCCATCTGATTGTTGACCCGGGTTTGAAGATTGAAAACTTTGCGCTGCTGATGAAACGGGTTGCTGGACGGCAGATGCGTTATGTGAACCAGCGGCACGGGCCGAGCCGGGACTCTGTGGGAAGGACGGTATAAGTCAAGTCCGATTGAAACTGAGGTTTATTTGAGTCGCCGTGCAGCGGGGCCAATTAACAGGCAGTGATCGATTTAGAGGTGAAGTGGCAAAGCGAGCGGGGTGTTGGGTGGGGTGGCGAGGGCAGGGAAGGCCAAAGCAAATTTACGCCAGCTAAAAAATTTAAAAAGGGGACAATCTGTCCACTTTTTCTACTTTTCTGATGCTGGTGAGCGCCGCCGTGTCGGTGGCCAGCGAGATGGCCGCCAGCGTCGGCCGGTTCCGGTTGAAGCGGTTGACCAGCTCGGCGGCCAGGTGCGTGGCGTCACAGGCGCTGCCGCCGTTGCCGAAAAACAGCAGTTTGTGGCCTTTCTTGAGCGCCGCGTTCACCCGAGGCCAAAGACGCCGCG
>CAZJRH010000001.1:0-1718 GCA_964548215.1 uncultured Nitrospirota bacterium | reverse complement strand
GCAGCAGAACGGAAAGTATCTTGAAGGCTCTATACGACAAGACCACAGATACAGTGACAGTCACTCTATCCAAGCGAAACCTACTCGCTCTAATACATAAGGTAGACACAGATTGGTCACACGCTAAGATCACTAGACAGGGCGACCATAGAGTGAATGAACCTCACTTTATTGTCAAGGCTGAACTAGATGATGCCCACTATGCAGAGCGTGGATATGGCCCAGGCCCTATGCACCCTGATACTGAGGACTTCATCAAAAATGTCTGATGTTCCGTGGAAAGAAACAATCTTCTATGGCACGATTCTCGGCCTTGCACTTCAAGTTTATATCTATTGGGGTTGAATTCCTTGTATAGATAGGATATACTGTCTATATGACCTCTGCCGCCCCCCATACTAAAATCGTTTTTGGTGATATGCACAACCGCTATCATGTGGTGCGTAACCTATTCAAGAAACTTGGCCTTATAGACGATGATGGCAACCGCGTACCAGGGTTCTATACGGTACAGTTGGGCGACCTTGTATCGTTGGGCTACGGTGAACAGGAAACTGAATTCCTCCGTTGGGTGCGGCCATTCATAGACGTGCAGTTGATTGGCAACCATGAATTGCCCGCTATAGGCCCATATCCGGACTATGTAGCGTTTCAAGGTTGGGACGAGCGCGATATTGTGGCCGAACAAATGGTGCGGGCAGAATGGCGTAAAGCCCAAATGGAATTCAACCCTGATCTATGGTGCGCTGCAACGTCTATAGGCGATTGGCTCATTACACATGCTGGTGCAAGCGTGGCTGTTCTCAAGGAACTAAACGCTATTGGTAAAAGTGCAGAGGAAATTGCACTTCAACTAAATAACGAGTGGATAGACCACCTTGCAGAGCGTACACCAGACCCTATCTTTATAGGCACTGGGCAGAGCACTGGCGGAATCTTCTGGCATAGAATCCAATACTTGCGTGCTGGCTATCTCAAAATGCACGTTCCGCAAATCGTTGGTCATACGCCATTCGATCACAACAAAAAGTACAATCCGCCAGCCTTGCAAAACAAGGACGGCAATCTATGGTGTATAGATACGGCAGGTTCATGCTGTGCGCTCATTACGCAGGATGACGGCAAAACATGGGAGCCTGTTCTATCCGACTATGAAGTGTTCTATGGGGAAGGCCGTGTGCGTGGGGCAACCTATGTGCGCGGTACTGACGGCACTGTGTACGCTTCTATATAGAGCTTGACATAGGCGTATAGAGCCTTTATACTATAGAAAGAGTTGGGCCGCTTCAAGATCCCTAAAGCACCTGGGCATGTGTATAAAACTGCCCTTTACTTTACTCTGGGGAGGGTATAGAATGCGAAATTCAGCGTGGCTAATGTTTACGTGGGGAGCTTGCGTAGGTATCCTACTTATGGGTATACTACTCAAGTTTGAACACATACCGAAAGGACATTGATTGCCATATAGTCCGTGTATAGAGCGCGTATTGCAAACATTCGGTTTTACTAGGGCCGATCTGACAGACAAGGAATATGAGGGGTTTCTAGAATTCGTCGGTATAGGACTTGATTCCTCCCTCACAACCTGTTAGAATCCTTACACAATGAAGAAACGCCACAACATAAAGACCAATTCTTTCCGTATAGAGCCGACTGATCCGGGTCTAGGCTACAGACCATATCAAATTGCTAAGGGTATGGCGTATAGAACCATGCCT